>JADGCO010000003.1:36986-109017 GCA_015228935.1 Magnetococcales bacterium
CACAATCTTCCACGGCCAGTGAAATCCGCCTGGACTCCTGGGATGCGGTTCCTGATGAGCCTGTGCCGGCTGCCACACAATCTTCCACGGCCAGTGAAATCCGCCTGGACTCCTGGGATGCGGTTCCTGAGGTACAGAGTAACCTTGCGGATGTTTCGGAGGAGGATTCCGGCTTGCATCTGGCAGAAGAAACGGGATTGATTGGCATCTCGAACATGGTTGGCGTTGGCAAGATGTCGAACGTTGGAACAGTTGCAAGAATACCCTCAGATCCACTCAAAAGCGTTGCTGTTGATTTGCATCGGGAGTGGATTGTCAGCGAAAATAAATCCTCACAATTTCATCCGGAGGAGATACCGGCAGACCTGTTGGAAGATTTATCGGTTGATCTGGTAATGGAGACGGGAAACACTCTTTTTTCATCTGGAAACAAGATCTTCAAACTACCTGACAAAGACAGATCCGTTCTTGAACCTGTCGCCGATCATGGCACCATGGAGAATCTGGTCCAGGATGAGGAACCTGCCGGAAGAGTGGCTCCCGAAAGCGAGAGAGAATCAGGGGCTGATGAACCTGCCCCCTCGACAGAACCCGAAGAACTGGTTTTGGTACAAAGAGATCTGGGTTTTTCTGCCTCCGGTCAGGATCTTTTGTTCAGCAGTGGCGTCAAATTGATGCATGCCCACGATGAACCCCTTGATTTCGGATTTGATGATATCGCTTCTGAACCTGCGGCCATGAAATCCGAGCCTGTCGTCAAACCCGAATCTGTAGACAGGCCAATTGATGCATCGGATTCGGTTCAGGATACATCCGAACCCAGCGATGTGTCTGAACCGGTTCAGGATGCAACCGAATCCGTCGATGCACCTGATCCGGTTCTGGATGCAACCAAATCCATCGATGCACCTGACCCGGTTCTCGATGCAACCGAATCCATCGATGCACCTGACCCGGTTCTGGATGCAAACGAACCCGTCGATGTGTCTGAACCGGTTCAGGATGCAACCGAATCCATCGATGCACCTGATCCGGTTCTGGATGCAACCGAATCCAACGCAGAAAAAAAAAGCCCGCAGTTTCCTCTGAAGAGACCATAAAAGCAGAACAACCGAAGCGTGAAGGTCCTGTTGTGGTCACATCGGCAGAATTGCAAGCGACATTGCCTCCAAAGCCCTCCTCCACCCTGGAGGCCATCGGCAGGGAAAGTGCCCAGTTGTTGCGTGATCATTTTCGGCGGTTGCTTGGCATGTTCTATTGATTGAGGGGAATGCATCGACAGGAATGAATGATGTCCAATCAGGAAACCGACGCAAAAGCAGATTTTCAGAGACTTGATCCCGGGAAAGGGTCTGGTTTGTTGGCAACCGAAAGCAGGGATCCCCCATCACCCTGGCCCATGACGTCCCCATGGAAAGTGATCGTCATTGACGACGATATCGCGGTTCACAAGCTGACAAACAGCCTGTTGTCGGATCTGGTTTTTGAAAACATGCCATTGCGTTTGTTCAACGGATACTCTGGCGCGGAAGCCCGGCAGTTGCTTCAGGCCCATCCGGATGCAGCCATTCTTCTCCTGGATGTGGTGATGGAGTCGGAACGGGAAGGACTGGATGTCGTGCGCTTTGTCCGAAACGACATGCAGAATCCTTTTGTGCGCATCATTCTGCGGACCGGGCAATTGGCGATGGCCCCGGAACGGGACGTGGTCCTGCAATACGATATCAATGATTATATTGAAAAAGCTGATTTGAAAGTCCACAAATTTCTGACGGCTGTCATAACGGGTTTGCGGGGATATCGCGATTTAATGCGCATCCAGCACCTTGCCTTGTCCAACGAACTGTTGGAACAAAGGGTACGGGAACGCACCAATGCCCTGAATCATGCCAACGAGATCCTGAATCGAAAAAATCACGAGTTGGAAAAAGAGATCCGCGAACGGCTCTCTCTGGAAAAGAAAAAAGAGCGTATTCACGAGTCCACCCTGATCATCGGGCAACTCTTGCGCATGGCCCTGGAACCCTTGACCCTGCTTGAACAATTGCAACAGGCCATGGAACTGATTTTGTCCATTCCCTGGTTGTCTCTCAAGGCCCAGGGAGGCATTTTTCTGGTTGACAGGAAAAACGGGGAATTTTTTCTCGTGGTGCAGAAGGGTCTGCCGGATGGCCCGTTACGGAAATGCGCCCGGATCCAGCAAGGTGAATGTTTGTGTGGTCTGGCTGCCAAAACCCGTAAAATCGTTTTTTCCGACAGTCTGGACCACCGCCATGCAACCTGTTACGAAGATATGCAGGAGCATGGACATTACTGTGTGCCGATTTTGCACCAGGGGAAAGCCTTGGGAATATTGAATCTCTACCTGAAAGCCGGGCATCAGCAAGAGAACGAGGAGGAGATTTTTCTGACCCACGTTGCCAACACCCTGGCCAACATCATTGATCGGGCACGGACGGGGGCGGAACGGGATCGACTGGTGGCCATCCTGGAATCCACAAGCGACCTGGTGTGCATGGTTGGACCTGATTTGAATCTGGTCTATCTGAACCGGGCCGGGCGGCAAATGCTGAATTGGCCGTTGGGAATGGATCTTTCCGGCAAGACGCTGGCGGATTTGCACGCCGGCTGGGCCTGGGAATCGGTCCGTGCCCAGGGTTTGCCGGCAGCCCGCAATCTGGGTGTCTGGACCGGTGAAACCGCCCTTCTGGACAGCATGGGAGATGAAATCCCGGTCTCACAGGTGATCGTGGCCCATCATGGTGCCAATGGCGATGTGGAATTTTTTTCAGGAGTCATGCGCGATATTTCCCTGCGCAAAACTGCCGAAAAAGAGATTCGCGTCATGAATCTGGAATTGGAAAGACGCATCCGGGAACGGACTTCGGCCCTGGAGTTGGCCAACAAGGAACTGGAATCGTTTGCCTATACAGTCTCTCATGACCTGCGGGGACCATTGCGTTCCATCAGCGGGTTCAGTGACATTCTACTGGAAGATTACGAAGACCGGCTGGACGACGACGGCAAGGAGTACCTGGCCAACCTGCGTCAAGGTTGCAAGGAGATGAACGCCCTGATCGACGGGCTGTTGCGTCTGTCGCGCTCGACTCAGGGTGAGGTATTTCGGCAAAGCATTGATCTTTCAGCCCTGAGCGAAGATGTGTTGACCCAATTGGGCCGGTCAACCCCGCAACGACCTGTCACCTGGCGGGTCATGCCCGGGATGCGGGTATTCGGGGATTTGCGTCTGATCAAGACGGCCATGGAAAACATGTTGAACAATGCCTGGAAATATACCGGCAAGAGTCCACGCGCCGTGATTGAAATTGCCTATCGCCATGAGGGGCGGGAAATTGTCTACTCCATTCGTGACAACGGGGTGGGATTTGACATGGCCTATGCTTCCAAACTGTTTCATCCTTTTCAAAGGTTGCACAAATCCCGTGACTTTGAGGGAATTGGCATCGGCCTGGCCACTGTGCAACGGATCATCAACCGGCATGGGGGGCGTATCTGGGCTGAGGCCATTGTGGGACAAGGAGCTACCTTCCATTTTACCCTGCCAGGCACGGAGAAATGATCATGGGCAAACGGGTCGGTGCGCATGTCAGCATTGCCGGAGGTGTCTGGAATGCCCCCTTGCACGCCCAGGCCATGGGGGCACAAGCCTTCGCCATGTTTACCAAGAACCAGCGCCAGTGGCAGGCCAGACCTTTGACCCGGGACGAGTGTGAAAAATTCAAGGAAAACATGGCCATCTGTGGGTTTCGTCCGGAACATGTCCTGCCCCATGATGGATATCTCATCAATTTGGGTCATCCGGATCCCCAGGCGCGGGAAAAATCCCTGGCTGCCTTCATCGATGAAATGCAGCGTTGCCAGCAGCTCGGCTTGACCTGCCTGAATTTTCATCCAGGCAGCCATCTTCGGGAAATTGAGCCGGAGCGTTGTCTGGAAATGATCGCAACGGCCATCAATCAGGCCCTGGCAAGAACCGAAGCAGTGGTGGCTGTCATTGAAAACACCGCCGGGCAGGGGAGCAATCTGGGATATGATTTTGGGCAGATTGCCGCCATTATGGCCCAAATTGAGGATCGCAGCCGGGTTGGCGTCTGTCTGGATACCTGTCATGCCTTTGCAGCGGGGTATGACTTGCGAACCCCGGAGGGTTATGCCGCAACCATGACGGCGTTTGATCAGAGTATCGGTTTTGCCTGTTTGAAGGGCATGCATCTCAACGATGCCAAGAAAGGGTTGAACAGCCGGGTGGATCGGCACGAAAACCTGGGACGGGGCAACCTGGGTCTGGAGCCTTTCCGCCGCATCATGAACGATGCACGCATGGAAGAGATTCCACTGATCCTGGAGACCATTGACGAAACGCTCTGGCCCGAAGAGATCAAGCTTCTTTATTCACTTTCCGACCAGGCATAGCCACGTTTCATGTTAAACTCATGAATCGCCGTCACGGCCATATTCGTCGTCAAAGCGGACAATATCGTCTTCTTCCAGGTAACTGCCTGATTGAACCTCGATGACCTCCAGAGGAATCTTGCCGGGATTTTCCAGGCGATGTTTGATGCCGACCGGAATGTAGGTGGACTCGTCTTCAGCCAACAGACAGGCTTCATTTTCCTTGAAGACCCGGGCCGTGCCCTTGACGATGACCCAATGTTCCGCACGGTGATGATGCATTTGCATCGAGAGTGATTTGCCCGGATTCACTGTAATCCGTTTGACCTGAAACCGTTCGGCAGCATTGATGGTTTCATAACTTCCCCAGGGGCGAAAAACCCGTCTGTGGATGCGAGGCTCGGCACGTCCGGTTTTGTTCAGGTGGACGACCATGTTTTTGATCTCTTGCGCCCGATCCATGGGGGCTACCAGGACGGCGTCACTGGTTTCCACGACAATATGATTTTCCAGACCGACAGCCGCCAGCAAACGGTCCTCACTGCGCAGATAGCAGTTCCGGCTCTCCAGGATGGCCACGTCGCCGCTGGTGACGTTGCCCTCCGGATCGTGTTCCCCCACTTCCCAAAGCGAGGTCCAGGATCCCAGATCGCTCCAACCCACCGTCATGGGAACCACCACGGCCCGGTCGGTTTTTTCCATGACGGCGTAATCGATGGAAATCTTGGGTGAGGTCATGAAAGCTTTTGGTTCCAGACGGAGAAAATCCAGGTCAATGCCGGCGTCGGCGACAGCCACCCGACACGCGGAGACGATGGTGGGGGCGTGTCGGTCCATTTCAGCCAAAAACTGGTCGCCACGGAACATGAAAATGCCGCTGTTCCAATAATAGTTTCCGGATGCCAGATATTTTTTGGCGGTTTCCAGGTCGGGTTTTTCCACAAACCGGCTGACCTGGAACACGTTGGGAGATTGTGTTGCAAGGCCACCCTGGATGTAGCCGAATCCGGTTTCGGGGTGGAGGGGGTGGATGCCGAAGGTGACCAGATGGCCATTCTGGGCGGCGGGCAAACCTTGTTCGACGGCCTTGCGGAAGCCGGCTTCATCCAGAATGACGTGATCGGCGGGCAAAACGAGCAGGATGGCTTCGGGATCGGTTTGCAGGGCTTGCAGAGCGGCACAGGTGGTGGCTGGAGCCGTGTTGCGTCCGGACGGTTCCAGCAGAATGGCACCGGGTGTGATGCCCACGGAGCGCATCTGTTCCGCAACCAGAAAGCGATGCTCCTGATTGCAGACCAGGATGGGTTTGCCGACCTGGGCCATTCCCGCAAGGCGCAAAACAGCCGACTGAAACAATGATTTGTCTCGCGAGGCCAGATTCTGGAATTGTTTCGGAAAGGTTTGTCGGGACATCGGCCACAGGCGTGTTCCGGCACCTCCGGAAAGAATGGTTGGAATCAGCATTGTTTTTCCTTGGATTGCGTCCGCGCCAAAGAGTTGGCGCGATGAATATTCATGAAATGTCAGCGCTCACGATTTGCCGGCCCTAATTCCGGCCAATCAAGGCCAGATCCCTGACCGCCCCCCGGGATGCCGACGTGGCCAACGCCGCATAGGTGCGCAACGCCAGCGAAACCTCCCGTTCCCGGTCCAGGGGACGGAAAGCATCCTTGCCTTTGGCCAACATGCGTTGCCGCCGCTGTTGCAGTGTCTCCTCGGTGACCCGCAATTGGATGGCACGTCCAGGAATGTCAATTTCGATGATATCCCCCTCTTCCACCAGGGCAATTTCTCCCCCTTCGGCGGCTTCTGGCGAGACGTGGCCAATGGACAATCCGGAAGTGCCACCTGAAAAACGTCCATCCGTGATCAAGGCGCACACCTTGCCCAGATTTTTGGCCTTGATGTAGCTGGTGGGATACAACATTTCCTGCATGCCTGGTCCTCCCTTGGGACCTTCATAACGAATCAGGACCACATCTCCGGGCTGGATCCGATCTCCCAGAATGGCATCGCAGGCTGCGTCCTGACTGGAAAAAATACGGGCCGGCCCGGAAAAGCGCCAGATCGAGGGATCCACGCCCGCTGTTTTGACGATGCACCCTTCCCGGGCAATATTGCCATAAAGGACCGCCAAGCCTCCGTCACGAGTATACGCATGGGCCATATCCCGGATGCATCCCCCCTGCCGGTCAAGATCGGGCGTTTCCCAGCGGGTGCCCTGACTGAAGGGTTCCTGGGTGGCGACTCCGCCTGGTGCAGCCGCATAACGATTTCTGGCACCCGGAGCCGTCAGAATATCTTCCTTTCGCAATACCTCTGCCAGGGTCACGCCCCGCACCGTCAAACCATCATGATGGATCAACCCACCCCGATCCAGTTCAGCCAAAATGGCATGGACCCCACCTGCCCGATGGACATCTTCCACATGATACCGTTCCGTGGCCGGGGCCACTTTGCACAAACAGGGAACCTTGCGCGACAACCGGTCAATATCGGCCATGGTGAAATCGACACCGGCCTCCTGGGCTGCGGCCAGCAGATGCAACACCGTATTGGTCGATCCTCCCATGGCAATGTCCAGACACATGGCATTTTCAAATGCCTCGAAATTGGCAATGGACCGTGGCAATACCCGGCTGTCGTCGGCTTCATAATATTTTTTGGTGAGGGTCATGATGAGGCGTCCGGCTTCCAGAAACAGCTCGCGCCGATCCATGTGGGTGGCCAACAGGGTTCCATTGCCCGGCAGGGCCAGACCCAGGGCCTCGACCAGGCAGTTCATGGAATTGGCGGTAAACATGCCGGAGCAGGAACCGCAGGTTGGACAGGAGGAACGTTCCATGATGTTCAAATCCGCATCGGAGACTTCCGGATTTCCGGCAGCAATCATGGAATCGATCAGGTCCAGTTTGCGGGTACGCTTGCCACTTCCCTCCTCGCCTTTGAGAACCATGCGTCCCGCCTCCATCGGACCCCCAGAGACAAACACGGCCGGAATATTCAAACGCAAGGCCGCCATCAACATCCCGGGAGTGATCTTGTCGCAATTGGAGATACATACGAGCGCATCCGCCGTATGGGCATTGACCATGTATTCGACACTATCGGCAATCAGATCGCGTGACGGCAGGGAATAAAGCATCCCCGCATGGCCCATGGCAATGCCATCATCGATGGCTATGGTGTTGAACTCTTTGGCAATGCCGCCGTTGTTTTCAATTTCCTTCGCCACCATCCGTCCCACATCGCGCAAATGCACATGTCCCGGTACAAACTGCGTGAACGAATTGGCAACGGCAACAATGGGCTTGCCAAAATCCTTCTCGGTCACGCCGGTTGCACGCCATAACGCCCTTGCACCAGCCATATTGCGACCATGCGTCGATTTCCGGGAACGGTACTGAGGCATGTTGACAGTCCTTTTCTGGAGACAGGTTGCTGGATAAACGTGATCAATCAATATTCTGAATATGCTTTGTATGCACGAAATTGTCAGACTGATGACTGAACCAGTCAGGCACCACGAAAAAACAAACCTGACTGAGTATACGCCATTTTTCCTGAATTGTGACCCCCCATGCAATGTGCCCACTTCAAGGCAAAGTGTGGCCAGGAAACTGGAGGTATACCTCTTTACCATGATAAAATACCAGGAAACCGGGAAACAGATCCGAAAATAAACTTGACTATACACCCTGAAACAACGAGATTTCAAAATAACCTGTCCAGTATATTCCGGAATTCAAGGTACAATGAGTTTCCGGGAAAACACGGTTTCATGAGCAGGATTGGAAAATACCATGCATGCATCGAAGGTCGTCATATTTGGCAATGGCACGTTTGCCAGTCTGGCATGGTCTTGTCTCACCCATGACAGCCCCTGGCAGGTTGCGGCTTTTACCGCTGATCGTGATTTCATCAAAGAAACAACCCACGAAGGACTGCCGGTGGTGCCCTTTGATGCCTTGCCGACGCTCTTTCCACCACATGATTTCAAGATATCAATTCCGCTGGGTTGTGTCAACATCAACGGGTTACGGCTCGAACGTTACCTACAGGCCAAGTCGATGGGATATCAGTTTATCAGCTACGTTTCCAGCCGTGCCACCACATGGCCCAATGTGCAAATCGGCGAAAATTGTTTCATCTACGACCATGCCATTCTGGAACCTTTTTCCCGCGTGGGCGACAATGTCATCATTCGGGCGGCAGCGCTGATTTCCCATCATGGTGTCATAGGAAGTCATTCCATGCTGTCAGGGGGAGTTGTCCTGGGAGGCAATGTTCACATCGGTGAGCGGGTGTTTGTCGGCCTGGGAGCCGTCGTGCGCAACGGTTTGCGCCTGGCTGAACGCAGTTTTATCGGCGCCGGGGCGGTGGTTATTGCCGATACTGAAGCCGATGGTGTCTATGTGGGCAATCCGGCACGAAAAACGGCCCGTACCTCCATGCAAGTCTCAGCGGCATGATTTCTTCTTCACCTGCCATCATCAACCTGGCACCCACCGGCATGGTGGCGAGCCGGAGTGATAACGAACATCTTCCTGTAACCCCTGAAGAGATCGCACAGGATGGATGTGCCTGCATCGCGGCTGGCGCATCCATGATCCACCTGCATGCACGCGATGCCAAAGGACATGCAACAGCCGATCCGCAAATTTTTGCCGATATCATTGGTCGAATTCGCCAGCAACACCCGGATGTCATTCTCATCGTCACCACCAGTGGCCGATTCTGGCAGGACTACGAAAGACGTTCGGCAGTTCTGGCGCTGGATGGAAAAGCAAAACCAGATATGGCCAGTCTGACCATGGGGTCGGTCAATTTTTCTGGCCAGGCCGGAATCAATGATCCGGATATGATTCAACGTCTGGCAATCACGATGCGGGATCGTGACATCAAACCGGAAATGGAAATTTTCGACCTGGGCATGATCAATTATTCAAAATATTTAATTAAAAAAGGCATCATAAAAAAACCCTATTATTTCAACATCATCATGGGCAATGTGTCCTCCGCCCAGGCCACCCTGTTGCATGTGGCCACCCTGGTGAACGACCTGCCGGAAGATTCCATCTGGTGTCTGGCAGGAATTGGTCGTGCCCAGTTGTCCATGAACGTCCTGGGTCTGACTGCGGGATATGGGGTAAGAGTGGGGTTGGAAGACAATTTGTGGACGGATTCCGAACGCAAAATACCCGCATCCAATGTCGCCATGGTCAAGCGGATCGCGGCACTGGCCAATCTGCTGAATCGTCCTCCCGCACTTCCGGAGGCAACCCGTTCTTTATTGGGATTGCCCTGCAAGTAACTGCTGCGACGTTCCTGACACGGTATGGACACCCTGCCCGGCAAGACCTGCCAGTAACCGCTGCAACGCTCCTGACACGGTGTGGATGTCCTGCTCGGTAAGAAAAGAATGAAATGGCAAGCCCAGGGGGGTCAGGTTGTCTGTCACCGGCAACCGGTCATCTCCGCAAGGACCTGATCGCTCGACCTTTGCAAACTGGCGATGACCGTGCAAAGGCGGCAAATACCAGTGACGTGTTTCGATGCCTGCCTGTGCCAGGGTTTCTGCATGTTGACGACTATCGCCCGGCAGTTGCACCGACAAAACGCTCGGAGGCATATCCGGCGAAAAAGGCTGATACTGGACTCCTCTCAAACCTTTCAGTTCGACCTGATAGAGCGTCCATACCCTGCGAAAAGCATTGAGAATCGTCGGCCAACGTGCCAGTTGGGCCAGCCCGACCGCTGCGGCATATTCACTTAATTTTGCATTGGTTCCACCAGAACAAACAATCTCGCCCTGGTTGAAACCGAAATTACTCATGCGACGGACACGCTCCGCCAATTCGGGATCGCCGGTAGCAAAGATTCCCCCCTCACCAATTCCCAGGGGTTTGGTGGCATGCAGACTGTATATAGCATGGGTCAGAGACCCAATGCGCTGATGTCCGAGCGCCGCCGCCGCATCCATCAACACAGGCACGCCGGTCTCCCGGGTAAACTGGTCCCACTCGTGGACGGGCAGTGGCAAACCAAAAGCCGCGACAGGCAAAATCAGCCCGAACCTCCGATAACGTCCTGCAACTGTGGCTATTTCCGGCGTGAGTGTCCAGGTCGAAGGATTGACATCACTCAATACCGGTAACAATCCGCAACGTAGTACCGCCAAAATAGTGGCCGGAAAAGTAAACGACGGCAATAGAACCGGCGTGCCTGAAGGAATACCGATGGCCGTAATCCCCAATTCCAGGGCAAGGGTGCCGGATGAGAGGGCAACACAGTTTCCTCCCCTCTCCCCAGCTCCCGTCATGATTGATAAATCATGTTCATACTCCTCCAGAAGAGGGCCAAAATTGGTGTACCAATTCGTTTGCTGCATGCATTCAAGATGGGGTTGCAACTCCACGAAGGAGGGCTGGTTTGGAACAAGGCAGCGAATCATGAAATCGTTCTTGAAAGCGGGATTCATAAAAATACCGGACTGAATCTCATCAGCGATTATAAAAAACCATCACACTACAATTACACAATCTATTCCTTATTATTTTCCACAATAATTTCAAATAAAACATCGGCGCATTTGCCACCATGCTCAACAAAATATATGCTTGGCTCAAACCAGATTCGTCAACTTTACGTTGCCAATTCCTGAATTGGTTCCAATCTTTGTTTATTATAGCATTAAAAAACACGCTTTTTAAATATTTAACCATATATTGACGCAAAATTTGTCGATTCGCACCTGCTTTTTCAGCCAACATAACCGATTTCCAATATAGCTCCTTGACTTTTTTTGGTTCTCTGAGTTGTATCGATGTCAAAGAGTGTCGATATGCTACCAAAGAACGGCTAATATAACCGATAGTTCCATGACTTGCCAGTAAAATATTACGATGATAATCAAACAATATATCTGTTTGCAAAAAAGAACTTTTACAACGATTCCTGTACATCACCGAACTGGCATTTAAGAAATCACCTTCCTTTACCAAAAAATCCAAATCAAATCGTGGAGGAATATTCCCATTAAACTTCCCAGACAATTCGCCAGAATCACTGATCACAATAGCATTTGTATACACAGCAACACATTCTTCATTCAAACCCAGAAAATCCAACTGGTATGCCAATTTCCCCGGGAACCAGAAATCATCACCATCCATGAACGCAATAAAATCACCAGTTGTTCTTCTGATGAGACTTTGATAGTTTTTTGTCGATCCGATATTTTTTTCTTGAAACACTGGATAAATCAAATCTGGAAATTTTTGTGCATAATCTGCAATAATTTCCCTGGAGCGATCCGATGAACAATCATCGCCGACAAACACCTCAAGATCGGCCTGAACCTGCTGACCAACAACACTGGAGAGACAGTCACCTATATATTTTTCATGGTTATAGCAGAGAATACAAACCGAAATTTTCAATACACTCATCCCTCGCGCACAAAGCAAAACGTTTCATCACGTCTGATACCTTATCCATAACTTGCCTGACAGAAGACATTCTGTTCAGACACGGAATCGAGGTGCGAATTTGACCAAATCGGTTTTTTTCCTCCGTCTTTTCTGCGCCAAGAATGATTCAGCCAATAAAGAGCCATAGCTCCGATGACCTGCGCCCAAATTCTGCGAAAGCGGAACCTGGGCCATTCGGAAACGGCTTCTCCATGCCCAGATTGTCCCGGATTTCACCTCTCCAGTCCACCAAAATCCGCAAGGATGCCCCACCGCGATGCCCGGAATCGGGTCGGACGAGTCAACACGGAAGAAAATTCTCTGAGAATAATTTTTACGAAATCTTTACAAAAAGAAGAATTTCCGACTCTCCATCAGTGGCCGGGAAGTGCTGAATGGGAGAAGTAACATGATGCGATCCAACACGTTCCATCTAAGTCGTTCCGCTTGTCGTCTCGTCACCAAAAACGTCGTTCAGTGAACGAGCATCAATCGCCCGGTCTATCCACGCATCCAGAGTATCGAGACTGGCAGCGTGAACTTTTGGCTCAACCCAACCGGGCAGGTCAAGAAAACGACGTCGAAAGATTCGAAGCAGAACACTGGATTTTTCTTCTTGGCGGCCTTCTTCCTTGCCTCTCTTATGGCCAATCCGCTCCACGCTTGTAATATAAGGCATTTCCTTGTTCTCCTCAAAGTTGGATAGATTTACCCAGAATTGGTTGTCCAACTCTTCTGGCAGGCTCAGCACCCAGTCGATAAATCGAAAGAGATCAACGATCTGTTGGCGGCTGAAACCACGCTCGTACAACATGCGCGTGATGCGCATTTTTTGCTGAAATCGTTCCGTCGGTTGGTTTTTGGTCTGTTTGCCGGTCAGATGTGCCAAAATGACGATGGCAAACGGATTGGTGGACGACTCCAAGAGATCCAATCTGGACAGATAATCCAGCAATTTGATGGCATTGAACTGGAAACTGAGCTTTGATCCCCAGATCTGGTAACCAAACGCCGATGGCCGCCAGGCACCTTCTTCGTCAGCGAGAACGGCCAAGCTGACCACAGGTCTTTTATAGAGGTCGAATGCCCGATACTGACAGGTGAACATCCGCTCTTCAAAATGCGGATCGCGATTTCCCTGGACTTCGACATGGATCAGTACCCAGAGTTCATCACCGTCGAGCAGCCAGACCTTGACCAGTAGATCAACACGACGATTGCCGGACTCCGCCTCCCGCGTGATCCGGTCCAACTCCTTGTCCAGAAATTCCGGGGCACACTGCCAGTCGATACCAGCATGTGCCTCTGGCAGGAAAAACTCCAGAAAATCCTTCAAATATATCCTCAGGATCTCTTTCCACGGGGAGTCATACTCGGTAGGTTGACTCTGCTTGTCGTGATCAATCATCTAAACGTCCCCCACTATCACTAAACTATAATAAACTTTGAAATTGCAAGTGAAAGAGTGAGTTCGACCTGGTGTATTCCAAACGACCACGGCCACCCCGAGAGGTGGCCGCAGAAGATGAAAAGTCATAGTAAAATCAAAATGGTGGGCCGTGTAGGACTCGAACCTACGACCCGCTGATTAAGAGTCAGCTGCTCTACCATCTGAGCTAACGGCCCGGAGTTCACCAGTGAGTCGTGGATTATCCACCCATTGGCCCCGGAGGTCAAGTCCCGGAACCCATGCAAACCCCCTGCACTTAATTTTTTCTGTTTTTCTGTTGTTCCGCCACCTCTTTTTTGATGGCGGCCATATCCAATTCGAGAACTTTGTTGACCAGATCGGTCAGGGCGGATTCGGGAATCAGGCCGGGCTGGGAAAAAATGATGATTTTTTCCCGAAAAATCATGAGGGTCGGAATGGATTGAATGTGAAAATGAGAGGCAAGATCTTGTTCTTGATCGGTATTAACCTTGGCAAACACCACATTGGGAAATTGTTCGGACACTTTTTCAAAGATTGGCCCGAAGGTTTTGCATGGCCCGCACCAGGATGCCCAGAAATCAATAAAAACAGTATCATTTCCATCAACGAGTGCATCAAAATTGTGCTGGGTCATTTCCACGGTCGCCACGCTGATATCCTCCATTGTTTTTGAAAATAATTCGTAACTATTCAGCACCCTTTCAAGAAAAGCCTGAATATGAAAGCCTTTATCAGGGCTTCGCCCCGAACCCCACCAGGACTCCGTCCTGGACCTGCCAGGGAGCCAGCCCCCTGGACCCCGATTCGTTGCCGGATGATGAACAGTTACAAAAATTCAGCCAAATTTCACCTGAGGATAGGGCACTTTTCCAGAATGTCAATCAACTCTTTTCAATATCCTCTGCTGTAAAAAAATCGGCGACGACGTTTCCAGAAAGTCAATCAACTTTTTTTTTCAATGTTCTCTGCCGTAAAAAATCGGCGACGACGTGGGCGGCTCCATGTACCGGGGGTGCAAGGTGGGTATGCAGGATACCCAAATCGTGGCGCATCTGCTGGTTGGCTCGGGGATCCGTAAGGAGTTTCAGAAGATCGTCTGCCAGACGTTCCGGATTGGCGTCATCTTGAATACGTTCAGGGACCACGGCATATCCAGCCACCAGATTGGCCAGTGAGATAAATGGAACCTGGATGACATGCCGGCCAATTTCATAGGTAAGACGGTTGACGCGATACACCACGACCATGGGGGTTTGCAGGAGGGCGGCCTCCAGGGTGGCCGTTCCGGATGCCACCAGGGCCACATCGGCGGCGACCAGAAGATCGTGGGTCATTCCCTGCCGGATGGTAAGAGTCAACTGCGTGGCAGCCGGCCAGTATTGCTGGATGGTTTCCCGGGTCAGGGTCTCTGCCAGGGCCAATGCGAATCGACAGTGCGGTTGGGCAAGAGAGACCCTGTGACAGGCTTGCGCCATGACCGGCAACAACCGGGTAATCTCACTGCTGCGACTGCCGGGCAACAACGTGACCAGGAGCTGGTTTGGCGTGATGCCCAGTTCCTGGCGAATGACGTCGCGTGGGCGATGGTTCCGAATCTGATCGACCAGGGGATGTCCCACAAAGGTCACAGGCAACCCGGTTTTTGCATAATATTGTGGTTCAAAGGGAAACAGAACGAGGAGATGATCCACCAGACGGGCAATGCGCCACACCCGTTGGCGTCGCCAGGCCCAAACCTGGGGCGACACGTAGTGGATGACTGGGATGCCCAGTCGTTTGGCGCGACCGGCCAGCAAAAAATTGAAATCGGGAAGATCAATGGTCAGGAGCAGATCGGGTTTTTCCTGGTGCAGCAGGTTGACCAGATAGCTGAAAACCTGATGCAGCCGTGGCAAGCGCCGGACCACTTCCACCAGGCCGATGACCGACAGATCATTGACATCAAAGGGACCTTGCAATCCCTGAAGGCGCATGCGCGACCCGCCGACGCCGAGGGCCACAAGCCTGGGAAACTGTTGCCGCAGGCCGGCCAGCAGATTTGCTCCCAGCAAATCTCCGGAGGCTTCTCCTGCCACCAGAACGATTTTCACCGGTGACCATCCGCAGTCGTTTTGGCAAGGATCCTCTCACGAATTGCCATGACCACCTGAAGCGCTTTGCGGCCCTCACGACCGGAGACCAGGGGAGGCTGCTTCAGACGAACAGCGTTGCAAAATGCCCGAATTTCCGCCTCCAGGGTGTCGTGGTCCTGAAAGGACAACGGCTCGGCAACGACCGCTTCACCGCTCTTTTCATCCAGAAGCTCGGCAGGAGGACGGCGACGGGCAATGTGAACATTTTTGCTGATGAAATCCAGGGAGATGCAGGCATCATCCTGCAAAATCTGCATGCACCGGGTCGCCGTCGGCGAGACCCGGGAAGCCATGACATGGGCCGTCGCTCCATTGGCAAACTGCAAATGGGCCTGGGCCAGGTCGATATGCCGGGTCACGAGCGCCTGGCCATCCGCTTCGATTCCGGTCACTTCGGCACCCACAAAATCCAGGATCAGGTCCACATCATGGATCATGAGATCCAGGACGACATCCACATCCAGTGCCCGGTTTTTGAAGGGGGCCAGGCGTTGAGAGGTAATGTAACGGCACGGACGCAGCCGACCACTCTGCCGAAGGGCCATCACCGCCGGATGGAATCGCTTCAAATGTCCTACCTGAATGAGGCACCGGGTCTGGTCGGCGAGGCGGATCAGGGCATCGGCTTCGGCCAGGGTGGTCGTCATGGGTTTTTCCAGGAGTACATGAATCCCGGCCTTGAGGCAGGTCTCTGCCACGGAAAAATGGGCCAGGGTGGGCACGGCGATGGAAACCAGATCCACTTGATCCAGAATATTCCGGAAATCTTGCACATAAGGCACCTGCAAGGTTTCTCCGACCTGTTGCCCCCGCTCAGGATCGAGGTCGGCGACGGCCACCAGATCGACTCCCGGGATGTTCCGATATTTTTGGGCATGAAAGCGCCCCAGATAACCGGTGCCGATCACGGCGGCCCGTAATGTCATATCTGGAACGGAGGCGGGCGGCGGGTGCCCGGTGGGTGTGTTCATGGATTGTTTCCCGGAAAGTCATCCAGGGCTGGATGCATGGGTGCGACAGCGGCAATTTCGGCGTCGGTTGTGGCGACAAGAACCAGTTTGTGATGATTGGCTTTTTTCAAGGTGGTTTCGGGATCCAGGAGAATCACGCCGCCTGCCTCCACCACGAGAACCGGCAAACGGGCCGCCGCGAGGGTTGCCACGGTTCCGGGACCGATGGTGGGCAGATCCAGGCGCCGGTCCTGGGTCGGTTTGGAGACTTTGACGAGAATACCCTTTCCACCCGACAAATGTCCGGCACGCTGAATCATGGCATCTGTTCCTTCCATGGCCTCGACGGCCACCACGGTTTTGTCACGTACCACGACACCCTGGCCAATATCGAGGCGTCCCAGGGCCTTGGCTGCCCGCCAACCAAAGGCGATGTCGTTCCACTGCGCCGGCGTGGGTGCCAAATGTGTCAACTGACCGGGTGGTGCGAGCAGTTCGGGGAGATAATCGGTCACGCCGCGAACCTTGAATCCCCTGGATTCCACCAGACCTGCCACGGCCCGCAGCAGCAAATCGTCATGCAAATGCCGCAACTGCGCCACGAGTCGCACGGCCAACAGATCGGGCCGCACCTGCCATATGTTGGCCTTGGTGATGCCGCCGGCGAAGACCACCTCGTTCACCCGCTGGCGGGCCAGATAGTCCAGGATGCGGCCAAACTGCCCCAGGCGCACCCAGAGCAGATCCTCCACCAGATTGGCAAGATCCGGATCGGTCTCCTGGTGATGGGCCACAGCCACCAGGGAATACCGGCCTTCCTGGTGAATGGCCCTGGCAACGATCAGGGGCAACTGCCCGCTGCCGGCAACAAGACCTACACGAACTGCCGTGGAGACGTCACCCTGTTTCAGAAGCCTGTCTCCTGAAGAAGTGGCTGTATGCGGGGGAAAATGGTTCACATGGGGCACAAGCGTCAGCGACAGATTCCCCGCTGGGTTGTCTGAAGAAACTCCAGGATCCATTGGACTTCAGGCAGGGAGGGATGTTGGCGTTCCAGCTCTTCCACGGCCTGTTCCAGACGCAGATTGGAGCGAAAGATGATGCGGTGGGCATTGCGTATGGCTTTGATGGTTTCTTCGGAAAAGCGATGCCGCCGCAGGCCGACCACATTGACGCCAATGATTTTGGAGCGATTCCCGGCTGCGGAGGCAAAGGGGATGACATCCATGGAGACTGCCGAAGCACCACCGATGAAGGCATTGCGGCCCACACGGGCGTACTGGTGGATGGCGGTCAGACCGCCGATGACCGCATGATCCTGGATTTCCACATGTCCGGCGAGGGTTGCGCCATTGGCCATGATCACATTGTCCCCCACGCGGCAATCATGAGCCACATGGGAGTACGCCATGATCATGCAGCCATCGCCGACCCGGGTCAGACCGCCCCCTTCTTCCGTGCCACGGTGAATGGAAACATACTCACGGATGGAGCAGTTGCTGCCAATTTCCACGCAGGTTTCCTGGCCGGCATAATGGATATCCTGGGGTGGTTTACCCACCGAGGAAAAGCTGAAGATCCGACTGTTGTCGCCAATCGTGGTGCGTCCTTCAATGACGGCATGGGCATCCACTTCCACCCCATCGCCCAGGACCACGGTTGGTCCGATAACGGCATACGGTCCGATGCGGACATTGCGGCCCAGCTTGACGCCGGGATCGACGACGGCTGTTGGGTGAACGATCGGTGACTCACTCACCTGCCTCACCCCGGTCTCGTGTCATGGCCATGACTTCCGCCTCGGCAGCGATCGCACCGTCGGTCAAAGCCAGCCCGCTGAAACGCCATATGTCCCCTCGCCTTTTCAGCAAGGTCATTTCAATACGCAGTTGATCGCCGGGAATGACCGGTTTGCGGAAGCGGGCACGGTCGATGGCCATGAAATAGACGAGTCTGCCCTTGATGGCATCCGGGTCGGTGCGACTGGCGAGCAAGGCTCCTGCCTGGGCGATGGCTTCCAGAATGAGAACGCCGGGCATGACCGGACTGTCCGGAAAGTGCCCCTGAAAATGTGGCTCATTGAACGTCACATTTTTGATGGCGACAATACGCTTGCCGGGCTCGGCTTCCAGAATCCGGTCAATCAACAGGAAAGGATAGCGATGGGGCAAACTTTCAAGAATTTCTTGGAGGGGATTCGAATCCATGGGCATCATTCCCCGCTGGTTGAACGCTGTTGGTGGCGGTCCTGTTGATCAGAACAATTCCTTGGTGCGGGTATTGAGTCTCTCCAGAACCCGATCCGTGATATCGATTTTGGGATTGGCGAAGATGACCTGCCCTTTGCCAAAGATGGCCGTGTATCCTTCTTCGGCTCCAATATCCTGAATGACGCTGAGCAGGACGCGGGTTATTTTTTTGCTCCAATTGGCATTTTCCCTGTCCAGGGCGGCGCGGTGATCTTCAGCCAGACGACCCAGCTCCCGGCGCTTGTTCTGGATTCTTTCCTGCAACTCTGCCTGGGACTCGGGGGTCATGAGATTTTTTTTCTTTTCAAAATCACTGACCATGATTTTGATATCCTCCTCCATGTTTGACAGCTCTTTTTGTTTGTTCGAAAAGCTGCGTTCGAGGAGGTCCCTGGCTCTTTTGGCGGCCTGGGATTGATTCATGGCCTTATCCACATCAGCGAAGGCAAATTTTCCCTCAGCCTGGGCCGTGGCACTCCAGACAAAGCCACAGACCAGCAACACCATCAGGGCAATCTTTTTTTTGGCCATATGAGAAAATCCTGTCATTGAAGTTTGGCCTGTGCAGTTCAGGTTGAAAGGGCGATACCACGTCACCATGGAGCGATATCGATGCTGAGAGTTCAGGTTGAAAAGACGATACCCCCCCATCATAAAACGGTACCGATGCTGAAGTCGAAGGTGCGGGTTCTGTCGAAGCCCTCTTTTTTCACGGGGAAGCCGAATTCGAAGCGAAGCGGACCGAATGGAGAACTCCAGAGGATGCCAAAACCCGTGGAAACCCGGGGGGTGCCCGACTCGACGGCGTTGCTGCCGCTTCCCAGACTCTCCAGGTCTCCGAGCAACCCCGCATCGACGAAGGTAACCCCGCGGACACCTTTATCACCAAGTCCCAGGAAAGGAAAGATCAGTTCGGTATTGATCTGGCCGAAGTAGGTCCCGCCCAGGGCTTCCTGATCGGTACTGCGTGGACCGAGACCGCCGGGCTTGAAGCCACGGACACTGTTGGGGCCTCCGAGGAAATACCGCTCGAAGATGGGCACATCCTCATCCAGACCTTTGACGAACCCCGAGCGTCCCCGGATGTGACCCACCAGGTCATTCTTGCCGATCAAGGCGTGGTACATGTTGTTGTCGGTCAACAGACGCAGAAAGTACACGTCTCCGCCCAGGCCGGACAGGTCGGATGTCAAGCGGTGCGAGCGACCCTCCGAGGGCAGAAAGCGATCATTCAGATTGTTCCAGATCAGGCTGTTGCTCACCATGGATTGCAGATAGGGGCTGCGTGCGGCCTGTTCCTTGATGATCAGGGATGCGGCACTGTTGACATCGGTGATTTCCGTATTGGCGATGCTGTAGGTGACGATATCCGTCAATTGTTCGTTCAGAGGAAAGCCGAAGCGCAAGGCACCTCCCAGGGTGGACTGCTGGTAGGCGGAGGTTGCCAGGCGATTGGATTGCCGGTTGAACAGGTCAAACCCTGCCGACATGTTGCGGCCCATGAAATAGGGTTCGGTAAAGCCCAGGTTGAAGTCCGAGGAGTTGGCCGACAGGTTGAAGGAGAGAACGACCCTCTGACCTTTGCCAAGGAAGTTGTTCTGACTGATGCTGGCCGAGCCGACCACCTGATCCACCGTTGAATATCCAGCGCCGACGGTGAAGGCACCGGTGGCTTTTTCTTCCACCTTGATCTGGACATCGACCCGGTCTTCGCCATCGGCGGAGGGCGGAGTGGTGATTTCGACCTTTTCAAAAAAATTCAGTCCTTCCAGGCGTGATTTCGATTTACGGATCCGGCTGGCGGAAAACCGTTCCCCTTCCACGACACGCATTTCCCGCCGGATGACTTCATCGCGGGTGCGGGTATTGCCTGCCACTTCGATGCGATTCACATACACGCGCCGCCCTTTTTGGATGTTCAATTTGACATCGACGCTTTTCGTATCGTCATGGATATCCAGTTCGGGTTGGATATCGAGCATGGCGTAACCGAAGTCGCCAACCCGGTCGGTGAGTTTTTCGATGGAATTTCTCAGTTCTTCCCGGGAGTACCAATCTCCGGTCTTGAACCCCAATTCCTTGTACAGGTCCTGGAGGGGAAGCTCCACGAAATCCCCTTTGATTTCGGTTGTTCCAAACTTGAAGCGATCACCTTCGTGGATTGAGTGGGTCACGATGAAGGCACGCCGATCCGGTGTCATTTCCGCCACGGAAGAATCAACCTGGACCCGGGCATAGCCCTGATTCAGATAGAAGTCGCGCAACTGGGTTTGGTCGAAGAGCAGTTTTTCCCGATCATAGGTATCATCTTCGGTCAGCCACGAAAGCCAGCCACTGGGCTGGATCATCAATTTTTTCATCAACTGGCTTTTGCCGACTTTCTGGTTGCCGATGATCCTGACTTCCTGGACCTTGGATTTTTCCCCTTCGTTGATTCGATAGATCAGGTTGATCTGATTATTATCCAGGGGTTTGATGAGAAGATCGATTTTGGCCAGGAAGAGACCCTTGACCCGGAAGGCCTGGCGCAGGGCGGCCAGATCTTTTTCGGTTTTGGCCCGATTGTAGATGGAACGGGCCTTGAGCCGTACCATTTTTTCCAACTCTTCCTGAGAGAAGGTATCGTTTCCTTCAAACTTGATTTCGGCGATCAGCGGATTTTCTTCCACCCGGACCACCAGGTCATTGCCTTCGCGATCCAGGGCCACATCCTTGAAAAACCCGGTATCGTAGAGGGCCTTGAGGCTTTGCCGGATGGCGTCCTGATCGAACGGCTGCCCCCGGTCGACTTTAAGGTAGCTTTTGACGGTGTCCGCCTCGATACGTTGGTTTCCCTGGACGCGGATATGATCCACGGTTCCGGATTCCCGGGCAAGAAGCGGGCCGGGCAGGGAGAACAGGAGGAGGGTCACCAGCAGGGTCAACCAGAGACCGGTCCGGTTTGCCGACAACGACAGGAAGATGTTGGAAGTTTTCATGTCATTCTCGAATCAGTGTTCCGAAAAATACCGGGAGATGTCATTATAGAACGCCAGGGACATCAGGGCCAAGATGAAGATGATCCCTGCCCTGGTTGCCATGACGAGCGTCTTTTCATTCAGGGCCCTGCCCAGAACCCCTTCCACGGTCAGGAACAGCAGATGGCCGCCATCCAGGACCGGGATGGGCAGGAGATTCAGGATGCCCAGATTGATGGAAATCATGGCCATGAAAAACAGGAGATTTGTCACGCCCTGGCGGGCGGCCTGACCGGCCAGTTCGGCGATGAGAATGGGACCGCCAATCTCTTTGGGGGAGACAACGCGGGTCACGAGCTTCCATATGCCGACCACCATCAATCTGGTCATTTGCGCAGTGTGATCAACGCCGTTGCCCAGGGCTTCCCAGAACGGGTAGCGCACGATCACGTCCTTGTTGCCGGGACGGATGCCAATCAGGGCCTGTTTGACGGGTTCACCGAAGGGGTTTGGTTCTTCCTGGATGCGGGGCTGGATGAAGACCTGGAAGGTTTTATCACCGCGCTGGACGGTCAGTTCGACGGATTCACCCTGGCTTTTCTTGATGATCCGACTCATGGTCTCCCAGCGTTCGATGGGCTGATCGCCGACGAAGGTGATGCGATCACCGGGGAGCAGACCGGCGGCATGTGCCGGCATGCCTTCGGAAACACTGCCGATCACCGGCAGTATTTCGCCGACGCCGATCATGTTGGCGGCGGTGATGGCAAGGATGGCAAAAATGAAATTGAAGACCGGGCCGGCCAGAACGATGCAAAAGCGGGGAAAAACGGGTTTGGTATTGAAGGCGAACGGTTGATCCTCGGGGGAGATGGGGTCAGTGTCATCCGGGGATTCGCCGAGCATTTTGACATAACCGCCCAGGGGAATGGCGGCGAGTTGATATTCGGTTCCATTGGGTGAGGGTCGCCAGGACCAGAGGCGCGGACCAAAACCCAGGGAAAAGACCAGGACCTTGACCTTGAACAGGCGGGCGACCAGAAAATGTCCCAGTTCGTGAACAAATATCAGGGCACCCAGGACAACAATGGCCCAAAAAATGGTGCTGTTCAGCATGGACTCACCGTCTTGCTGGAGGAGTTATGGATCCATTCTCGCGCCTTGACCCGGGCGATGGCGTCGATCTCCATCACGTCCTGGAGGGATGTCAGGGAGATGCTTCCCAGGGATTCGAGGGTTTGGGCGATCACACGTGGAATGCCGGGGAAAGGGATGGTTTTTTCCAGGAATGCCGCAACGGCGATTTCATTGGCCGCATTCAGGATGGTTGGTGCGGCCCCACCCGACTGCAAGGCATCGTAGGCCAGGCCGAGGCAGGGAAAATCCTGCCGTTCCGGGACAGGATGAAAGATCAACCGACCCTGGGCGACCAGATCCAGGGACGGGACGGGGACCGGAACCCGGTCCGGGCTGGCCAGGGCTACGGCAATCGGTGTCCGCATGTCGGGTACCCCCATTTGTGCCAGAATGGAACCATCCAGATACTCCACCAGGGAATGTACTATACTGTCTGGATGAATCACCACCTCTATCCGTTCGGCAGGGACATCGAACAGCCAATGCGCCTCGATCACTTCCAGGCCTTTGTTCATGAGGGTGGCCGAATCGATGGAAATTTTCTGTCCCATGTTCCATTTGGGATGGGCCAGGGCCTGTTCAGGGGTCACATGGGCCAGTTGATTCTGTTTCCAACCCAGAAAAGGCCCTCCCGAGGCAGTCAGGATCAGACGGCGGACGGCATTTTTCTGGCTGAACACCTGGAAGATGGCACTGTGTTCCGAATCCACCGGAATCAGGCGGACATTGTGCCGGAGGACTTCCGCCATAAACAGGGGTCCGGCCATGACCAGACACTCTTTGTTGGCCAGGGCGACACTCTTGCCGGCTCGCACGGCGGCCAGGGTGGGCGGCAACCCTGCCCCACCGACGATGGCCGACACAACCAGGGCCACTGAGTCCCAGGCGGCGACTTCGCTCACACCCTGGGGACCGGACAGTACCCGGACGGGTTCATCGGCCAATTCACGGGTCAACCAGTCAGCCGCTTCCGGATCTGTCAGAGCCACGGCCTGGGGGCGGAATTTCCGGGCCTGTTCTGCCAGCAACCGGGCATTGCGACCGGCGGCCAGCGTCACGACCCGAAAGCGGTCCGGATTGGCGGCCACCACATCCAGGGTGTTGACGCCAATGGATCCCGTAGACCCCAGTATGGCAATATTTTTAATCTCCAAGCAGGCGGACTCCAAACAGGTACAGACTCAATACGGGTGTAGCAAACAGAAGGCTGTCCAGGCGGTCCAGAAGACCACCATGGCCGGGAATCAGGCTTCCGGAATCCTTGACACCGGCTTCCCTTTTGACCATCGACTCCACCAGATCGCCCAGCTGTCCGGCCAGGGAGAGAAGCAACCCCAGGAGTATGACGTGTAACGAATTGTTCGCAACGGAAAAAAAATCAGCCGCCCACCATCCGACCAGGACGCCGACCCCTGTACCGCCATAAAAGCCGGCCCAGGTCTTGCCGGGACTCAGGTGTGGGGCCAGTTTACGTTTGCCAAAGAGCTTGCCGGTAAAAAAGGCCCCGATGTCGGTTCCCCAGATGATCAACAACAACATGCCCAGCCAGGCAGGACCCTGGGGCAAGGCGCGAATTTGCAGAATGAGGACCAAGGGCATGGCGCAATAGAGCAGGCCGAAAAACAGAAATCCGGTGCGATCCAACATTTGATTCTGGGGGGTGAAGCGCAGGGTGGCCATGCCGATGAAGCAGGCCATGCCTCCGGTCAGCAGCGTTGGGATCCAGAGGGGTTGGCCGACATACTGGCTGGTCACCAGCAACCAACCCAGACTGACCGACAAGAACAGATCATCGCGCCGCACAGGTGGCCGGAAACGATGCCATTCGCGCAGCAATCCGACCACCAGAAACAGGAAAAAGACCCACAAATGCCGTACCGTGCCAAAGTAGAGCAAAGCCAGGGTCAGTGGTGCCAACAGGGCAGCAGAAGCAATCCGATTGATCATCCCGGGTCGAGAAAAACAGTTATTGCGCTGCGCCAAAACGGCGTTCGCGATGGCTGTACTCCATGATGGCATCATGGAGGTGATCACGGTTGAAATCCGGCCAATGGATGGACATGAAAACCAGTTCCGTGTAGGCCACCTGCCAGAGAAGAAAGTTGCTGATGCGATGTTCACCGCCTGTCCGGATGAGCAGATCCGGGTCGGGCTGGCCGGCGGTGGTCAAATGCTGGTGGATCAGCTCTTCGGTAATGTCCTTGGGAGAGGCGATTTCTCCGGACTGGCCTTTGGCAACCAGGCTCCGGATGGCATCCACCAGTTCCTGGCGACCACCATAATTGAGGGCAATATTGAAATTCAGTTTGGTATTATAACGGGTTTTTTCTTCCATTTCGCGCACCAGGTCGCGGATATTGGGTGCCAGATCCTGGATGCGACCCAGGGCGCGGAAGCGCACGCCCTCTTTGACCAGTTCGTCCATCTCTTTGCGCAAATGCAGGGCCAGAAGGTTCATGAGCGCCGAGACCTCTTCTGCTGGTCGATTCCAGTTTTCGGAGGAGAAGGTATAGAGGGTCAGGGTTTGAATATTGAAATCAATACAGGCCTCTATCGTGCGGCGCACGGCCTTGACTCCCTGGCGGTGACCTTCCAGGCGCGGCAAGAATCGGGACCTGGCCCACCGCCGATTGCCATCCATGACGATGGCAACGTGACGCGGCAACTGCTCCTTTTTCAGTTCATTCATGAATGGATCTTTGCAATGTTACAAGCTTGTTTTGTTGGTTCAGAACGCAAGGAGATCGGCCTCTTTCTGGGCGACCACTTTTTCGATATCGGTGATTTGGTGGTCGGTGATTTCCTGGACTGACTTTTCCATCTGCCGGGCATCGTCCTTGGACAACACCTTGCTTTTTTCTTGTTTTTTCACGTAATCGATGGTGTCACGGCGGACATTGCGGATGGCGACCTTGGCCTGTTCCCCGAATTTATGGATCACTTTGACCAGTTCCTTGCGGCGGGTTTCGGTCAATTCCGGCAGGGGGACGCGGATCATATCGGCATCCTTGATTGGATTCAAGCCCAGGTTGGCTTCGTGGATGGCTTTTTCGATGGCGGCGGCGGTTCCTTTGTCCCAGGGTTGGATGGCGATCATTCTGGGTTCGGGGACCGTCAAGGATGCCAGTTGATTCAGGGGCATCTGTGCGCCATAGACCTCGACGGGGATATGTTCCAGCAGGGATGTGGACGCTCGACCTGTCCGGACTCCGGCCAACTCTTCCCGGAGGACATCCACAGCTTTTTTCATTCTGGTCTGGGCCTCTTGCAAATGGGGATCGTTCATAAGGCCTCCTTGATCAAGGTTCCACGTTGTTCACCATTCAGGATGGCGGTCAGGACACCCCGTTCCAGAATGGAGAATACCATGATGGGGATCTTGTTGGCTTGGCATAAAGAGATTGCGGTCAGATCCATGACCTGGAGTTTTTGATGCAGGACCTGATCAAAGGTCAACTGATCGTAACGTTGGGCATTGTGGTTGGTCTTTGGATCATCCGAGTAGACGCCATCGACTTTGGTGCCTTTCAGGAGCAGATCGGCACCCATTTCGGCGGCGCGGAGACTGGCTGCGGTATCGGTTGTAAAATAGGGATTGCCGGTACCGGCGGCGCAGATGAGAATCCGTCCCCGGGCCAAGTCATCCAGAGCATGGCGCAGGACGAAGGTTTCGGCAACCTGGGGCATGGGAATGGCCGTGTAGACCACGGAGGACAGACCGATTTTTTCGAGTCCGCCCTGGATGGCCAGGGAGTTGATGACCGTGGCCAACATGCCCATGTGATCGCCTCGTGAACGAGCAGGTCCCTGATCATGGCCCAACCCGCCCCGATAAATATTGCCACCGCCCACGACCAGGGCCAACTGCACCCCGGTCGCATGGGCGGTTTGCAATTCGTGGACGAGGCCATCCAGAAACCGGGGGTCAAAGGCATTCCGGGTGTCGCCCATCAAGGCTTCCCCGGAGAGCTTGACCAACACGCGCTTGTACCGGCAACTTGTATTCACGACGCCCTACCCCAATTGCTGAGCAACCTCCTCAGCGAAATTTTTCTGCTCTTTTTCGATGCCGTCGCCCAGGACGAAACGGGCAAAACCCGTGATCCGCACCGGGGATCCCAAATCCTTGGTGGCGGCATTCAGCACCTTGGTCACGGAGGAGTCCTGATCCATGATGAAAGGCTGATCCAGGAAGCACACTTCCGAATAATACTTGTTCAGGCGACCTTCGACCATTTTGGCGATGATATTATCCGGTTTGCCGGAGCTGCGGGCCTGTTCGGTCAGGACGCTGCGTTCGCGATCCAGGGCCTCGTTGGGGACGGCTTTCCGATCCAGGTAGGAAGGGGCGGCAGCGGCGACATGCATGGCCATTTTTTTGCCCAGTTCGGTCAATTCGGTGACCTTTTGGGTGGCGGATTCCATGGCGACGAGAACCCCGATTTTGCCACCCATGTGGAGATAGGGGGCTACCAGACCCTGGGCAGCGGTTTCCAGGACGGCGAGGCGGCGAATGTTCATGTTTTCGCCGATGGTGGCGATCTGGTGGGTCAACTCTTCGGCCACGGTCCGGTTGGTGCCGGGGTATGGCAGGGTTTTCAGGATGTCAACATCCTTGGGTGCCTGGACCAGGATGAGCTGGGCCAGCTCTTCACCGAAACGGATGAACTTTTCATTCTTCGAGGCAAAGTCGGTTTCCAGGTTGACTTCCACGAGGATGCCACGCGGGCCTTTTGCGGCGACGAACACTTTTCCTTCACTGGCCACCCGGCTGGCTTTTTTGGCGGCTGTGGAGAGACCTTTTTTGCGCAACCAGTCAACGGCGGCTTCCAGATCGCCATCCACTTCAGCCAGAGCTTTTTTGCAATCCATCATGCCGGCACCGGTTTTTTCCCGTAGTTCCTTGACCATTTGGGCGGTAACTGCTGCCATCGGTATTCTCCCTTGTGTATCCGGTCATGACTCATCATCGAGGGCGATCATTTCCTCGATGAGGGGTTCCGATGGTGGCGCGACATGTTCGGGTTCTCTCTTGCCGGCATCTTCGGGCATGGTTTCCTTGCGAATCTGGACCCCTTCCAGGATGGAATCCGACATTTTGCGCAGGAAGAGGCTCAGGGAGCGGATGGCATCGTCGTTGCCGGGCACCACAAACTGGATCGGATCGGGATCACAATTCGTATCCACAAGAGCCACGACGGGGATGCCCAGTTTATTGGCCTCCTTGACGGCGATGGCTTCCTTGTTGGTGTCCACGACGATCAGCACATCCGGGAGATAATCCATTTCCTTGATGCCACCGAGCGCCCGTTGCACTTTTTCGCGTTCGCGATCGAGCTTCTGGACCTCTTTTTTGGTCAGGGCTTCGAAGGTGCCATCATTTCTCATCTTTTCGATGTCTTTGAGGTGCCGGATGGAACCTTGGATGGTCTTCCAGTTGGTCAACGTGCCCCCGAGCCAACGGTGGTTGACGTAGTATTGATGGCACCTTTCGGACTCCTGGGCCACCATATCGACCACCTGACGTTTGGTGCCGACGAAGAGGACGTGCCCTCCCTTGGCGACTGCGTCCTGGACAAAATTGCAGGCGTTGCGCAGCATCTGGACGGTCTGCTGCAAATCGACAATATGGACCTTGTTGCGGGAGGTGAAAATATAGGGAGCCATTTTGGGATTCCAGCGTTTGGTCTGGTGACCAAAATGAAATCCGGCTTCCATGAGTTCGCGAATCGTGATCTTGACCACTCGGTTCTCCGTTCTTTCGGTTCAAGCCGCCGCCGGGACCTCATAGCGCAATCCAACCCGGTTTGCCGGGCACCGGGATTGCAAGTCAATCGGCGTGTGTTGTCGGGTATCCAGACCATTCTGGACGTGCAACCTTTTAACACCAACCCTTTCCACTTGCAACCCCTTCTCCATATGTTCGCCGCAGAAACCCCGCAAAAAACAGATTGGCTCTCCTCCTGCTCCGGCGACAAAGATTCTAATCGCAACAGGATGATTTTCCGGATACGCGGACTGGCTTGAACAAAATGTGTTGCACGCATATACTGGGGACGTGGGGATGGATGGATCATCACATCGTTGACACATCACGCACCGGGAGATGTCTGTATTGTTTACCAGACTCGATTTGAAAAATTTTACGGCATTCAAGCATTTGGATCTGGAATTTTCACCCGGTATCAATATTTTTACCGGGGCCAACGGTTCCGGCAAGACGCATATATTGAAACTTCTATACTGCGTTCTGGCTGTCGGAAACATCAAGGGAAACAATCAAGACGCAACAGAATATTTTGAAAATAAATTGTTTTCAGTTTTCAAACCGGACAGAACATGCAATCTTATTCGACTGTTTCCAGACATTGACAAAGCCTCGATAAACATATCCTGGCGTGGGTTTCACGTATCTTCAGATATTTCAATATCAATCGCACACGAATCGATTGAATTCAATCATAGTGAGAGCCAAAGATGGCCATACCAGGAAGCCATGCCTGTCTATATTCCAGTCAAGGAATCCATATCATTTGCGCCTGGTTTCCTATCTATAAATGAAAGGTATGAATTATCGTTTGAGGATATTTATTGCGATATTGTAAAATTAGCATATTTTCCAAGATTAAAAAATATTAATGAAGAATATCAAGATATTCTCGACACAATATATAATATTATTGGCGGGGACGTTGTCGTAAAAGGAGAATCATTCTATCTGAAACATAAAAACACAGAACAAAAAATGTCGCTGGTGGCAGAAGGGTTCCGCAAACTGGCTTTGCTTTGGCAACTTGTACGCAATGGTTCGCTGGCAAAAGGCACCACTCTCTTCTGGGATGAGCCAGAAGCAAACTTGAATCCTTTTTTAATGCAACATGTGGCAAAAATTTTGATCCTGCTGGCCAATCGCAATATCCAGATTTTCGTGGCAACACACAATTATGCTTTCTTGAATGAAATTGATTTACAAAAAGAGGATACTCCAGTCAAATATTTTTCCCTGCATAACGTAGGAGAAAATAATATTCAAGCCAACGCCAGCACATCATATCTTGATATTTCTCCAAACTTGATTGCCGATGAATATATGCGTCTTTACGATTTGGAGATTATAAAATCTCTTGGAGGTATCTCATTGTGATTATTTATGAAAAAAAGTGGCAAGAAGGAGATCTTTTTTTTGATTTTTCCAAAGCGGACAGTGTTATTAAACTGGACGGTCCTGATCACGGTTTGAGCCATCTTCGGATAAAGTCTGTTGACTTTGTTGTTGAGTGGCCCGACGGGTACTGGTTAATTGAAGTAAAAGATCCCGAAAATTCACAAATACCAGAAGAGAAAAAGATTTCTGAAAAATGTGCTTTCCTTAAAAAACTTCAATCAAAATATCTATTTGAAGATTTGCATGTTAAATTCATGGACAGTTTATTTTATTTATCTTTGGATCAGGGGATACCAAAGAAACCATTGTATTATTTTATATTGATCGGTATTTCGCATTTGAAACCATCTATGCTCAAGGTGCTTACCCAAGAAATGTTGGCACACCATGAATGCCTCAAAGGCCCAAAAAGGGGGTGGTCCAAAGGATTTTCGATTGCAATCTTTAACCTCGCAGCATGGAGAAAACATTTGCCACGCTGTCCAGTCACGCGCAGCGGGTTGAACCACTCAGTGCTTGATCAAAATAGAATATAAACCGGGCCTTGATTATCGTTTCAGCCACAACAATGATCAAGGCCATAAATCGGCTCTGCAACATTGGCAACCGCCAACAGGCAGCATCACAACATGAGAGTAAAAGGAAATCATCCGTGCTTTTCCAAATATTTGCTGTGATATCTTTCTTTTATTGGTTCATTTGCGGGTTTACGGCAACCTCCATAGCCGTATCCAAGGGATATAATGGCCTTTTATGGTTCATACTCAGTGTTTTTGGTCCTGTTTCCTTGTTGCTCATATGGCTGCTGCCAACGGCAAAATGGATGGCGGATGCACAAGCAGCCGAAATACCGCCAACAGAGATCCAAAGCCAACCTGAGTTCACACCAAGAAAGTGTAAAAATTGCGGGGCGATCATTGAACCGGAAGAGATTCAGACAAGCACGAAACCGGCTGCTGCCCCCAAAAAGGCAAAAAGGCCCGAGACTTTTGGCACGGTCATGTTTTTGTTTGGCATGGGTATTGTGCTTGGACTGATTTTTGCGGCTCTGATGATTGGCACCGATACGCTGGTTTTTGAATAAACAAGCCGATACAGGGTTTGTCGTTCGCGTAATTTTACACAATCTTTTTGCGCGAGCCTGGTAATCATGCGTGCAACGTTGCGGAAAAAGGTTGACATGGAAAATCGCGATCATTTTACCAAACAAAATTTTAAATATGGTGCATTCCAGATTCGGGATGGTATTGGTTATTGGAACGGGGATCCTGCTGTCCAGATAAATATGCAGACAACTTCTTCGAAATTCTGCATCATGGAAGGAATCTGGAATCCTGATGAAAGAGAAATCATAAGCCGTCATCCAGTTGCCGTAGCTGGTCTCTGTATCTGGGGAAAATATGATTGTATTGTTAAATTTCAAAAGATCGGAAAAGGCAATCCAAGTGCAGAGCGTTCCCTGAGCAATCCAAAAGATCGGGCTGACGTTCTGAAAAGGGTCATAAACAAGCAGGAAATCAGAGAGGTTGTCATTTCCAAACATCCTTTTGGAGACTACCAATCGAATATGATCGCATGGCAGGCTGAAACCGTACAACGTTTTCAAATAAACAGACTCTATTATGCCTTACCTATCGAAGAATATACGGCAATTCTGGATGAAATAAAAACATACATTCCAGAAAAATTACATCGCGAGATCCTTGATTTGCTAAATAATCACTATGATCAGTTAAAAAACAAAATCATCAATTCGATGGATGCCGAGGTTGAGTTTCTTTACCCCATGCGCAATGAAATTTTAACTCCGGAAGAGTCCTATGTCTGGCCTTACCAAAACCTGAAAATAGATTTGGGTATAGAAGACCTGGATGAGGTTCATATTCCTTACCAGGCCAGGAAAAACGGTGCGCACATTCCGCCGATATTATTAGGCGTCTTGGGTATACCCTATCCCTATTACGAACGAAGAGATCCGACTGATATTATCAATATTGTTCCGTAAAAGGCTGTCCATTAACTCTTTTTCGAGGCCATGGCCTTGATCGTCCTTTTGGCCACCCTGTGTCCGATCCTGAACCGAAATATGCGCATCATATTGAAAATATTATAAAATTACATGATCCGCTCAATTTGCCTGACCATGCTGGCCGAAAGAATGATCAAGGCCGAGGCCATGATCATGGCCCATTTTTTCATCTCCGGTTGATAATTTCTCCTGTGATGACACCATTATCAAATTTCAAGAGCCGGTCAGCGGCATAAAAATAGCGGTCGTCATGGGAAACAGCAATAACTGTTTTTCCCCTATTGCGCAAATCGGGCAGCAGTACATCGTAAAAATATTTCCTGAAATTGGGGTCCTGATCGGCGGCCCATTCGTCAAGAATATATATGGGTTTATCTTCCAACATGGCAGCAATATAGGCAAGACGTTTACGCTGACCTGTAGAAAGATTTATATTGGTAAACTGTCCGTCCAAGAATTTTGTATTATTTTCCAGACCCATTTTTACCAACTGATTTCGAACCTGATCTTCATTCAAATCCTTGACACCATAAATACGTTCAAAAATATGGAAATCAGAAAATACTGCAGAAAAATATTCTCGATAATTGGCGTAATTTTTTTTATTAACAGGGATGCCATTCAACAAAATTGTCCCCTCACAAAAATAATACAGTCCAACCAGGACTTTTAATAAGGTTGATTTGCCGCTTCCATTGCTGCCGATAATAAAAACAATTTCATTATATAAAATTTCAAAATTGATGGGTCCTATAGCGAAAGTTGGTTTGCCAGATGAATCGATATATTCAAATCGAACATTTTTAACACTCAAGGAGTGAAAATCAATAGTCTCCTGATCTGGAACATTATCTTCTATATTGTCGGCAATAGCTGCGTCAATTGTTTCTTCAAGATTGCGTAAATTAATTATAGAAATTTCCATTTTTAACAACTTTGGCAACAGATTAAGCACCCAATCCAAGGGTCCTATCGTCAAAAATAAGAATGATGTAATTAATTTAACAACCAAAATAGGAGAAACATCAACAAAAAGCGGCCAAATAAAAATTATTATAGCAAATAAACTGTAGAAAAATATTTCTGAAAATGACAGAACAAAAATTTCGTCAATGGCAGCCAAGCCCTTATAATGTTCAACCTCTTTGGCAAGCATTTCCTGGTGTTTAAACAAGTCACGGCTTTTGGCGCTATTAATTTTAATCTCTTTAAACCCCTTAAATGTTTGCTCGAAAATATTAAAAAACATTATTTCGCGCTCTATTGAGTAATCTATTTCCTTCACAATAAGATCGCGTCTTTTTAAAAACACAAAAAATGCCAAAGATATTGCAGAAATGCCAATTATAAATCCAAAAATAGAAAGGTAAGCCACGTAAAGCATTGTAAAAAAGACCAGTATAGCTGATAATATGGATTTAAAAACTATAGGAGCATTCTGTGAAACAATTGACGAGTCTTGAGTTAAAGAGTTGCAAACATAATTATACCCTATACTTTCAATAAAATCCAGATTGGTTAAGCGAATTTTTTCAGTTATACGCACTCTGATATTAAACAGCCCTTCTTCAACCATTTTAAATGCTTCAGAAAAAACAAAATATTGTGCATATATAAACACACCTAAGAGAATCATATAAATTACAAGATAGTGCATATGAATATTATTATTTGAAAGCATTTCTGCTGCATGATTAACAATTGCCAGCAACAAAGCATTGGCAAGACCGGCACTGACGGCCATAAAAATTAACTTGGATTTTGGTCGGTCGATCTCTTTGTTAATCCAGCCAAGAATATTTTTAGCAGGATGTGTAAATTTGACCTGTTTTATTTTAAAATTAAAAAACTTCATTTAGATTGTCTCACCCATGTATATGATACAACATTTTTCAAATAAAGAATTTATTAATTGTTTAATTTATTTTTATGTTTAATTAATCTCTTTATAAATTATTATATTCAAGGTTTATGTTGTATCAAAACACCATTTTCAAGTTTAAAAGCCCGATCTGAGGCATAAAAAAATCGGTCATCATGTGATACTGCAATAATTGTTTTGCCTGAATTTCGCAAGTCAGGCAGCAATACATCATAAAAATATTTTCTGAAATCAGGATCCTGGTCAGCAGCCCATTCGTCAAAAACGTATATTTGTTTATTATCAAGCAGGGCAGCAATATAAGCCAATCGTTTACGCTGACCCGTGGAGAGATTTATATTTGTAAACTGGCCATCCAAAAATTTGGTATTGTTGTCCAGACCCATGCGTTTCAAGAGAATCCTGATCTGCTCCTCATCAACATCTTCAACCCCATAGAGCCGCGAGAAAAGGTGAAAATCAGAAAAAACCGTGGAAAAATGCTCGCGATATTCTGTGTAACCATCTTTATCAACCGGAACATCATCTATAAAGATGGTTCCTTCAGTCGGATAATACAGACCGACCAAAATTTTCAACAAAGTAGATTTGCCGCTGCCATTGTTACCCACAATAAATAAAATTTCATCACGACGTAATTCAAGGTTGACAGGACCAAGAGAAAATGGGATTTCATCACTGGAACTCAAATATTCGAATCGTACATTTTCCAAGCGAATTGATCGAAACAGGGGAGGGGCAAGCAGGTCAGCATGATCAATTTTATGATTTTTAATAATTTTATCCAGCTTTTCTTCCAGATTTTGTAAATTTATTACAGACGATTCTACTTTAGACAAAATTGGCAACATGGTAAAAACCCAGTTGAGTGGCCCTATAATTAAAAACATGTACGAAACACTTATTTTTACAATTAAACTGGCAGAAACTTCAGTAAAGAACGGCCAAATAAATATAACAACAGCAAGAAGTGTATAAAAAAATATTTCTGAAAAAGACAAAACGTAGACTTCGCTGATGGTGGCCAATTCTTTATAGTGTTTTGCATCCTCAGCCATCGCCCTCTGATGTACAAATAAGTCACGGCTCTTGGCATTATTAATCTTTATTTCTTTGAATCCACTAAATGTCTCCTCGAAAATATCAAAAAACATGACATCCTTTTTTCTGGATTGATCAAACCTTTCCATGATAGCATGTTGCTTTGTTAAAAAAAACCATATTGCCAGGGATATGGATACTGCACCGATCATAAATCCAATTTTGGATAGAAATGCTATGTAGAGCATAATAAAAACAACCAAAATTGCGGACATGATTGTTTTAAAAATATTTGTGGCTCCCTGGGAAATAAATATAGAATCTTGAGAAAGTGCATTATAAACATAATTATAGCCAATTTTTTCAACAAACACCAACTCTGTCAGACGAATTTTGTTGGCGATACGTGTCCTGACTTTTCGCAACCCCTCCTCAATCATCAATACAGCCTTGGACAGCACGCCATGTTGTGAATAGATAAATACTGCCAAGATGATGATATAAAAAAATAAATAGTGCAAACGAACCGGACCATCAGACAGCAAATTTGTTGCATGATTGACGATAGACAGTAACAAGCCATTCGTAACACCGGCAAGAATCGCAAGATAAACCAATTTGGTTTTTGGGCGATCAATTTCTTTATCGATCCAATTGATAAGATTTTTGGCCGGCAGCATCGTTACAAATCCCTCAGAAGCTGTCCATGAATTTTCGGAAAAAAATCATTCTCTGACGATCTTGCCCGCGTCCAGCTTGATGACGCGATCTGCAATATGGAAATATTTATCATCATGAGTTACTGAAATAATTGTCTTACCATTTTTATGTAAATCCGGAAGCAATATTTCATAAAAATATTTTCTGAAGTTTGGATCCTGGTCGGCGGCCCATTCGTCAAATATATATATTTCCTTGTCGTCCATCAATGCCGCAATATATGCCAATCGCTTACGCTGCCCGGTTGACAGATTTATATTGGTATATTTTCCATTGATAAAATCGGTATTTTTTTCAAGCTTCATAATTTTCAACAATTCTCTGAGCCGTTCATCATCAACATGCTTGACACCATAAAATTTATCAAAAATATGGAAGTCGGAAAAAATTGCTGAATAAAGTTCGCGATACTCTGGATAATCATCACGGTTCAGTCGAACACCATCCAGGACAATATGGCCTTCGGAAGGATAATAAAGTCCGAGCAATATTTTTAACAATGTCGATTTGCCACTCCCATTTCCACCAACAATAAACAATGTTTCATTGCGTTTAATTTCAAGATTGATGGGACCAATTGAAAAAATATAATTATTTTCAGAATCAAAATATTCAAATTGAACATTTTCCAGACAAACCATTTTAAATTTCGGTTGCGGATTGGGCTTGCAAACTTCCACGCTGACATTTTTAATCGACTCATCGAGCATTATTTCCAATTTTTTCAAATTATTGACCGCCATTTCCACCTTGATGAAAATGGGCAGATTGCTGACAATAAAATCAAGAGGACCTACGACAAGATAAATGAAGCATACAGTCAGTTTGGCAATCAGTACGGAAGATACACTGGCCATCATCGGCCAGATAAATATAATCGAAGCCAACAGGGAATAAAAAAATATGTCGGAAAAATTCATGATAAAGGCCATGCTGATACCGGCCCGCGACCTGAGCTGTTCAACATTTTTGGCGAGGTCCACCTGGTGACAGTAAAGATCATAATTTTTGGCTTGATTTATTTTTATTTCCTTGAACCCGGTAAAGGTTTGTTCAAATGCTTCAAAATATTTTCTTTGCCGTTCCGTGGATTCATCCAAGTCCGCCACGATTTTCTGGCGTCGTTGCAGATAAAACAGAAATCCCAACGCAATGGCCGCCGCAGCGATGACAAACGCCGTCATGGAGAGCCAAGCAATATAGATGAGGGTCGTGACCAGCAGGGCAGCCGAAACCAGGGATTTGAATATCAGGCTGGATCCCTGGGAAATGAGGGTTGTCTCCTGGGATAAACAATTGAAAATACTCTGAAAACTCGTGTTTTCAACAAACGTCAGCTCTGCCTGCCGAATTTTATTGGCCACACGCACCCGTACCTTGCAGAGGATGTTTTCGACAATGACCGCCGTGGTCGCGAGAACGTAATATTGGGCATACGAAAAAGTACCGAGAAGTATGGCGTAAATAATCAGATAATGAATCTTGACACTCTCACCGCTGGCCGTAATCTGCGAGGCATGGTTGACGATGGCCAGCAGCAGGCTGTTGGAAAGACCAGCCGTCACTGAAAGAAATACAAGCTTGTTTTTGGGTTGTTCACCCTCTTCTATCATCCATTCGACAAGATTTTTGGCTATCATGGATTGGGTGATCCGGAACCATTTGAAAACGAGATTGATGTGTGCAAAACCCAGGCAGATCCTAAGCGTTCACAAAGACCTGTGCAAGTCATTTTTTTTTAAAAAACCCTTGACGTGATTTACTTGACCATGGCAGTTTCCGACGGCAGCTTAATTTTTTGTAAGCGACTCGGTCCTGATCAAGAAACAAATTGTCCTGATTTTTGATCCCAGACGGCTTGAATTTGGCTGAACAGGAATGGTTCAACTTTGTTGCCAGGGATTCAATGCCCGGCAGTCCGGCGTCTGGAAGACGGCAGGAAAGGACTTTAAAATAATGAAATTGCCTTGCAATGGCAATAAGTTGTCCAGGGATAGAACGTGTATCCGCTACACAGAAGAAAGGATTGCGATCATGGTTGGAAGTCTGCATCACAAAACCGGTAAGTTGTTCATGGCCATGCTGCTGGCGGCCATGGCGACGGGAGTGCCCCAGGATGCTGCCACGGCGGGTGTCGATGGCAAACCCATCTCCCTGAGCGATGTCGTCCAAAGCACCATCAGTCACTCCTCGGAAATCATCATCGCCTCGGTCCAGAAAGAGTTGGCCAGAGCCGACGAACAGGAAGCCTCGGCCAATTTCGACCCCAAACTGAGCGCCAGTTATGCCCTCAACTATGTGCGGGGCTACGAGTTTCCCAAGGAGTTGCGGGCCATGGGAGAAGCCGGCAAGCAATCCACCTTCATGACGGATCATCAAAACAACAAGGCACTCAAGCTGGGCCTGGGCGGATTGTTCAGAACCGGTATCTTTTCCGAATTGTCGGTCGAAATGCTCTCATCGGAGGATACCAAGAAAAAGTATGACCTGCAAAACGGCTTGAGTGCGATGGCTGCCTTGCCGGCACCTGCCAGGACGGCCCTCGGCGTGAACAATCTGAGTGCCGACGCGGGATCCTACATGCCCGTCAACCCCTCCTCCATCCAGTTCATGATCAACATTCCCATGCTCAAAGGCCGTGGCGACCGGGAAATGGCCACGTCCAATGAAACATCCAAGCGTTTGCAACGGGAAGCCGCCGATGCCCGCATCAGCCATGCCGTCGCCACCATCCTGAACAAATCGGTCGTTGCCTATTGGAACTACAAGGCCGCCTTGTCAACCTTGGACTATCGTCTGCAATCCGAAGCAAAAGTCAAACAGTGGGCGGACAAGATTCCCAACGTGACGAGCAAAGCCCAGCCCAATGCCCGCACAGCCAAGAAAAATACCCCGGCGACAAAAGGCGTGGACAATACCAAGCCTCAAGCCAACTACACTTCGGTCAAGGAACAGATTCAGGGTTATCTGGACAAGAAGGCCAATGATGTGTCGGCAGCCCGCCAACAGGTGATCGCCGCCCGCAACAATCTTGCTGCGGCTGCCGGTATTCCTGCTGCCGAGGCCCAGGCCGTAGGTCAGGCCACCGATGAATTCCCCCGCAATTGGGATTCCGTCATGCGTTCTTTCAACATTGATGATGCCTCCAAGCGCTGGACCGAAATGGCCCTGGCCCAACGGCTGGATGTCAAGGCCTCCCGGCTCGAAAAAGATGCCATGACCGCCCTGAATGAAGGGGCCAAGAATCAACTGATGCCCAGCCTGGATCTCACCTTGATCGCCAAACGGGATGGGCTGGAACTCGGCAAATCGGGAGCCGATGGCTTTGCCAATTCCCTCAGTGAAAATACCGGTGACCTTGGCTTCACCGGCATGATCGCCATGGCCTATCCCATCGGCAACAACAAGGCCGAAAGCATGGTGGCCAAAACCAACCTGGGCGTCATGAAAAACCAGTCCGAATACCAGGACAAGCTGCGTACCGTGGCCCTGGATGTCAATACAGCCGCCAACGAAATCAAAAACAATCTGCAACAGGTGCAGGCGATCAAACGCTCCCTGGACTCCTATGGTTCGGCCCTGGCCTCCGCTGAAGCCAGCAAAATTCAACAACCCTCGGATGTCAACAACCTCATGGACTCCGAAACCCGCTGGATCGATGCCGTGGTCGATTTCATCAAGGCCCTGAACAACACCGCCGCATCCATCACCAATGCCCGGTATCAAACCAGCACCCTGGTCGAACCGATTCAAGACATCAAACAAGTCAAACTGACCAGCCTGACTGAACTGCCCTGACACCTGCGCCTGACTTTTTTACGACGGTTGCGGGTTGTACACGCTGCACCTTTCTTGTATGATTCCGCAACCGTCGTCCCTGCCCGGATGATTTTATGGCCTGTTTTCTGGTTTTACCTTGAGGATGGCTTGCATTGGCTGGTCGATTTGCCCATAAAATACATGAAAATCTGGTTGAATTACTGTGTTTTCACGCAGAATCCACACCGGACAAGATGGCGTTCACTTTTCTGAAGGATGGCAAGGTCGAGACCGACCGGTATACTTTTGCCGAACTGGATCGGCAGGCACGGGCCATTGCCGTGGAGCTGGCCCGCCTGGGTGGACGCCAGGGGGAGCGTGCCCTCCTGCTCTATCCGCCCGGCAGTGAATTCATGGCGGCCTTCATGGGGGCACTCTACGCCGGGATCATCGCCATTCCCGCACCACCTCCCGATGCGGCCCGCCTGAGGAGAACCCTGCCCCGTCTGCGTACCATCGCTCAGGATGCGCAAGCATCCCTGGTGCTGGCCACCCGGGATGTGATCGACCTGTTGACCCGGGACCAGGATGATCTGGTCGATTTTCCGCCCATGCAGTGGCTGGCCAGCGATCAGGTGGCCGGGGAGTCCGCCTCAGCCTGGCAGATGCCACCCCTGGAAAAGCAAGGCATCGCCTTTTTGCAATATACCTCGGGTTCCACATCCATTCCCAAGGGCGTGGTGGTGACCCACCATAATATCATCCACCATTCCCATCTGCTCCAGACAGCCTGGAAGTTTACGCCCGACAGCGTCAGCATCACCTGGGTCCCGTATTTTCACGATCTGGGCCTGATCGGCGGCCTGATTCAGCCCCTGTATAACGGCAACTCCTGCTATATTCTTTCACCTCTTACCTTTCTCAAGCGCCCCTTGCGCTGGTTGGAAGCGATTCATCGCTATCGTGGGACACACTCCCATGGCCCCAACTTTGCCTACGAGCTGTGTGTCCATAAAATCACCCCTGAACAAAAAGCCACGCTTGACCTGAGCAGTTGGCAATTCACCGGCAACGGTGCCGAGCCGGTCCGCAAAAGTACGCTGGACCGCTTTCAGGAAGCATTTGGTCCCTGCGGTTTTCGGGCTGATGCGCATTATCCCATCTACGGCATGGCTGAAACGACGCTCATCGTCTCGACCAAATCCCATGGTGATCTGCCGCAGGCCATGGAGGCCGACCCCGTGGCCATGGGGACAAGACAAACGGTCATCGATTACGATCCGGCAACAAGTCAGACCACCCTGCCGCCCGTATCCATCGTCAGCAATGGCCCCCCCATCGGCACCGTGCAGGTGGTGATTGTCGATCCGGACACATTGCACGCCCTGCCGGAAAATCGGGTTGGGGAAATCTGGGTCCAGGATGCCGGCGTGGCCCAGGGGTATTGGCAGCGCCCGGAAGAGAGTCGCGCCACCTTTCACGCCCGCCTGGCCGATGCCCCCGAACGGGGCGATTTTTTGCGCACCGGCGATCTTGGCTTTTTGCGCAACGGTGAACTCTATCCCACCAGTCGTCTCAAAAATTTGATCATCATCGCCGGGGTCAATCATTATCCCCAGGATGTGGAGCTGACTGTCCAGAATGTCCATCCGGTCTTTCGTCCGGATCATTGTGTCGCTTTTGCCGTGGAAATTGACGAGACTGAACGACTTGTCATCGTGGTCGAGGTGGAGTACCGCCTGGAAGATTGGGAACCTTTGTTTGCCGCTGTGCGCCAGGCACTCTCCGAGACCCATGATCTGGAACTTTATTCCCTGCTGTTTCTCAAAAAGGGTCAAATCCTCAAGACCTCCAGCGGCAAACTGCAACACAGCGCCTGCCGTAAAGCCTGGCTGGAACACTCTTTCGAGGTGGTGGCCAGTTGGCAACGTCATGTTCCTGCATCCCCGGTGATCAAATCCGCAACAATCGCGCCGGCATCCTCTACAGCAGGCATGCCAGCGACTTCGCCAGCAGCACCCTTGCCGGTGACCTCTACAGCAGGCATGCCAGCAACCTTGCCGACAGCACCCTTGCCGGTGACATCCACAGCGGACTTGCCAGCGACTTCGCCGGCAGCACCCTTGCCGGTGACCTCTACTGCAGGCATGCCAGCAGTCACGCCGGCAACGACGACATTGTCGGGGTCTCTCCCGTCTGCGGCACCTGGGTCTCTCCCGTCCGCAGCAACTTCCCAACCCTCTCGACCCGCAGCACCGGCCCTTGAAGCCTGGTTGCTGGCCCAACTGGCAAAACTCCTGGATGTTCCTGTCACCCAGGTGGACCGTCTGGCACCGTTTGCCAGTTACGGCCTGTCGTCCCAGGGGGCTGTCATGCTGGTCGGTGACCTGGAAGCCTGGCTGGGTGAGGAGGGACTGGCACCGACCCTGCTCTGGGATTATCCCACCATCGATCTGTTGACCCGGCACTTGTGTGGCGCTGCGCCCGGAACTGCGCCTCATGCCGGTATTCATTCAGCGTCCTCGCCTGCCGAACGTGGCGATCCCATTGCACACAACGATCCCATCGCCATCGTCGGTCTGGGGTTGCGCTTTCCCGGCAGCGACGATCCGGAACAATTTTGGAATCTTTTGCACCAGGGCATCGATGCCATCCGCGTCGTCCCCGATGACCGCTGGGACGCCGAACACTATTTTGCCCGGGAACCGGTCACTCCGGGGAAGATCAACTCCCGCTTTGGGGGATTTCTCGACCAGGTGGATGGTTTTGACGCCGGATTTTTTGGCATCTCTCCCTATGAAGCCCAGGTGATGGATCCCCAGCAACGCCTGTTGCTGGAGGTCAGTTGGGAGGCCTTGGAACAGGCCGGCATCAACCCGGAATCCCTGGCCGGCAGTGCAACCGGGGTCTTCATCGGCATCTGTTCAGACGACTATGGCCAATGGCTGCTCCAGGATGAGAGGACCATCAGTTCCTATACGGGCACCGGCAAGGCGATGAGCATTGCCGCCAACCGGCTTTCCTATCAACTGGATCTGCGGGGACCCAGTGTGGCGATTGATACCGCCTGCTCGTCGTCACTCGTGGCCATTCACCAAGCCTGTCAAGCACTCCGCAATGGAGAGTGCGATCTGGCTCTGGCCGGGGGGGTCAACCTGATCCTCACCCCGCACATGAGCATCGCCTTTTCCCAGGCCCAGATGCTTGCGGTCGATGGCCGTTGCAAAACCTTCGATGCCGCCGCCAACGGTTATGTGCGCAGCGAAGGGTGCGGTGTGGTCGTTCTCAAGCGTTTGAGCCATGCCCAAAAAAATGGGGATACCGTCCTGGCCCTGGTTCTGGGTTCGGCCATCAACCAGGATGGCCGCAGCAATGGCTTGACCGCACCCAATGGTCTGGCACAACAGGCCGTCATTCGGCAGGCCCTGGCCGCAGCCGGCGTGACACCCGCCCAGATCACCCTGGCCGAGGCCCATGGAACCGGAACCCCCCTGGGAGATCCCATCGAAATGAAAGCCTTGCAGGCCGTCCTGAGCGCCGGGCGTCCAGCCGGGCAGCGGTGTGCCATCGGCGCGGTCAAAAGCAATATTGGTCACCTGGAGGGTGCCGCCGGGATTGCCGGCATCAGCAAGGTGGTGTTGAGTCTGCAACATGCCGAGATTCCTCCCAATCTGCATCTGCACACCCTCAATCCCCTCATCGAGCTGGACGCAACCCGCTTTTTCCTGCCGACCACCCCGCACCCCTGGGACTCCCCTGCTGCTGGTCGCCGAATTGCCGGTGTCAGCTCCTTTGGCTTTGGGGGGACCAATGCGCATGTGATCCTGGCCGAACCACCACCCGAGCCACCTGCCACTCCGGTAACTCCGACAGGGGAAGCGTCTTCTTCTTTGGCAATCCGGACAGGGGAAGCGTTTTCTTCTTTGGCAGTCCGGACAGGGGAAGCATTTTCTTCGGAGAGCGAACGCCCCTGGCATCTGCTCACGCTTTCCGCCAAGGATGGCAAAGCGTTGCAAGCCTTGGCGGACCGTTACCGTAAACTTTTTACCACCGAGTCAATCCCTTCTCTTGCCGACCTTTGTTTTAGCGCTAACGTTGGCCGGGCGGCTTTTTCCGAGCGTCTGGTCGTCACGGCAACCACCGGGGCAGAGATGCAGGCCGGCCTGGCCGCCTTCACAGCCAACCAGCCAGGCAACTGGCAAAGCGCCCGGGTCGATGGCCGACAGATACCCAGGGTGGCCTGGCTCTTTACCGGCCAAGGCTCCCAATATGTGGGCATGGGCGAGGCGCTGTATGCCACGCAACCCGTCTTCCGGGCTGCGTTTGCCCGCTGTCAGGCCATTCTCGAACCCCTCCTCGGCTGTTCCCTGCCGGATCTGCTGTGGCCCGGAGAGGGACAGTACGATGGCCGGCTCGACCAGACGGCCTATACCCAGCCGGCGCTGTTTGCCCTGGAGTATGCCCTGGCGGAAATGTGGCGGGCCTGGGGCGTCACCCCGACGGCGGTCATGGGGCACAGTGTCGGTGAATATGTCGCCGCCTGCATCGCCGGGGTTTTTTCGCTGGAAGATGGCTTGCGGCTCATTGCCGAACGGGGGCGGTTGATCAACTCCCTGCCTGGCAATGGCAGCATGGTCGCCGTCCAGACCGATGCGGCCCGGGTCACCGCCGCCATCGGCTCCGAAGCCCAGGTGGTGATTGCCACCATGAACGGTCCCAACAGTCAGGTCATCGCCGGGGAAAAGGAGGCCGTGGCCCGGGTGGCGACGATCCTCCAGAAGCAGGGGGTGGAACTCCGGCCCCTGACGGTCTCGCATGCCTTTCACTCCCCGCTCCTGGATCCCATCCTGGAACCCTTTGCCCGGGCTGCCCGGCAGGTCCGTTTCCAGCCGCCTCGCCTGCCGGTCATTTCCAACCTGACCGGTCAGGCCATCAGCGACGCCATGGCCTCCGCCGACTATTGGGTGGCCCATGTGCGGCAACCGGTCCGTTTTGGCGACGGCATGCGCTCCCTTCTGGAATCGGGATGCGATGTTTTTCTGGAGATTGGCCCGCAGCCCACCCTGTTGGCCCTGGGGCAGCGAATTGCCCCTGCTGTTCCCGGCCCGGAAGGCAGCGCGGAACGTCTCTGGCTGCCATCGTTGCGTCCCAAAAAAATGGTCTGGCCGCAAATTTTATCCACCCTCGGCCAACTCGTTCTGCGTGGTGTGGCCATCGACTGGCGGGGATTTGACCAGGGATATCGCCGCCAGCGGATCGCCCTGCCCACCTATCCTTTCCAGAGGCAACGCCACTGGCTGGCCACCCCGCCCGCCACGCTGTCCCGCGCAGCCGGCACCCGCCCATCGGCAGGGGGCAGCCACGGTCAGGTGACCAACAATCTGCTCGGACGCCGGGTGCAATCGCCTCTGCTGCGGGGAATGTTGTTTGAATCCTCGTTCAATATCGAACGGCTGCCTCTCCTGGGAGAACATCGGGTTTTTGCCCATCTGGTGGTCCCGGCGGCGGCCCAGTTGTCCCTGTTGCTGGCGGCGGCCCGGGCCGGCTTTGGAACCTCCTCCTGCGCCCTGGAAGACATCATCTTTCCGCAGGCGCTCGTCATCCCCGAACAACGCGGACGCCGGGTACAGCTTCTCCTGGAACCCCCCGACGCTGCCCAGGAACAAAACGGCCACCGTTTCCGGTTGCTCAGTCAGGCGGAAGAGAGTGACCCGGATGCGGAAGACCGCGTGCCAACCTTCCCGGGCAACACCCCCCAATCCTGGGAGGAGCATGCCAGTGGCCGCCTGCGGGCCGGACCGGTCACCCCCCGGCTGCCGGAGACTCCCCTGGCCACCGTGCAGGCTCGTTGCCCGCAACAGATCCTGGCACCGTTTTACACGGACATCTGGCAGCAGAGCATCACGCTGGGGCCGGAGTTTCGCTGGGTGGAGAGCCTCTGGCAGGGGGAAGGCGAACTCCTGGCCCGTCTGCGTCCGGAAACGCCCGCGCTGGCCCAAAACGACCCGGGACTCCACGCCGGTCTCATCGACTCCATGCTCCAGATCATCACCGGTCTGCTCTCCCTGACCGCAACCGAGGCCGTGGTCCCGTTTTCCCTGGAGGGATTTCATTATCTGGGAAATCCTGACCGATCCCAACTGTGGAGCCATTTGCTTCTGCGGCGTGATCCCGCCACATCCCCCAACGATCCGATGATCGTCAGCGACGTCCGGCTCCTCTCCGCCCAGGGGGAACTGGTCGCGGAAGCGGTCGGTTTCCGGGTGCGTCGGGTGGAGAGTCGTCTGTTGCTGCGCGACCTGACCCGGGGTTTGGATGATCCCCTGTATCAGGTCCAGTGGGTAAACCGTCCGGCATTGGCAACGCCTGGCCCGGATGCTGCCGGGATCCGGGTGCTTGATGCATCCGGAACCAGAACCTGGTTGATTTTTACCAACGGGGCCGGGTTGATTGCGGCGGCAGGCCGGCAGTTGCGGGCCAGGGGCGACCGGGTGGTGATGGTCACCCCGGCGGCGGAAACCTCTTTGCAGATCGTGGCCGAGGATCATTACCGACTGGATCCCGCTGCCCCGGCGGCATTGGATGACCTGTTCGCCAGCGTGGGTGGGGCGTTGCAGGGGATTCTCTATGGTTGGGGTCTGGAACTCCCCGCCCTGCCCACAACTGCGGAACTGGTGGTTCAGCAGCGGCTGGTCTGTGGCGGTCTGCTGCATCTGGTGCAGGCTTTGGCCGGGCAGGCCGCGCCAGCCCCGCTCTGGCTGGTCACGTGTGGCGGTGTTGCCGTCCAGGCCGGCGAGCCGGGCCATGCAACCCAGCAGATGGTGTGGGGCATGGGGCGGGTGATTCGTACCGAGCATCCGGCCTTTTCTTGTCGCCTGATCGATCTTGACCCGACGGTCTCGCCGGAACAAAGCGGCAGCGACCTGTTGACTCTTCTGGCCACGGCGGATGCAGAGCCGGAACTCGCCCATCGTCAGGGTTCCACCCTGGTCTCCCGACTCGCCACACTGACGTTGCCACCGTTGCCACCACCCGCAGCCATGCGAACAGAAACATTTACCGCACCCGTGCCAACCGCAGCATCAGCAGCGGCAACAACGGCAGCATCAGCAACGGCAGCATCGGCAGCGGCAACAACGGCAGCATCGGCAGCGGCAACCACAACCCAATCCGCCTGGCCTGCCCTGCTGGATGATGCGGCCACAACCCTGATTACCGGCGGTCTGGGCGGTCTGGGTCTGGCACTCGCCGAATGGCTGGCAACCCAGGGGGTCCGGCATATTGCCCTGCTGGGTCGTCGTCCGCCGGATGCCGCTGCATCCCAACGGATCGCTGCCCTGCGTACCCGGGGCACCCAGGTGACCACCTGGCAGGTCGATTGCGCCGATCACGATCAACTGGCAACGGCCCTGGCCCAATTGCAGGCAACCATGCCCCCCCTGCGGGGTGTGTTTCATGCGGCGGGTATCCTTGATGACGGTGTGCTGACCGGCATGACCTGGGAACGCTTTGCCCGGGTGCTGGCCCCCAAGTGTGCCGGCAGTTGGAACCTGCATCTTCTGACCCGGAATCTGCCCCTGGCCCATTTTGTCGGTTTTTCCTCGGTTGTCTCCGTCCTGGGTCTGGCCGGACAGGGCAACTATGCCGCCGCCAACGCCTTCATGGATGGCCTGATGCGGCAGCGCCGGGCAGAAGGGTTGCCGGGCCTGGGAATCAACTGGGGGGCCTGGCACGGGATCGGCATGACGGCAGGACTCGACGCACAACAACAGGAACGCCTCCAGGCCATGGGCATGGACCCCTTGTCCCTGGAACAGGGATTTTCCATCCTGGGTCGATTGCTCGGCCAGACGACCGGCACCGGCCAGACGACCAGCAATGGCCAGACAACAAGCACCGGCCAGACGACCAACAAGGGCCAGACAATCAGTAACGACCAGACCGGCAATGACCAAATGACCGGCAACGTGTGCGTCCTGCCGATCACCTGGTCGCGCTTCCTGGCCCGTTTTGCCGCGCCACCGCCATTCTATCGCCAGTTGCGGCAGGTGATGCCCGCCACCCCCTCCCCTGCCCCGGGAGCCACAACCACCGCCGAAACCCATCTGGCCTCGACATGGACCAACCTCCCCCTCCCCGAGCGTTGGCAACACCTGGAAAACCATGTGCGCCGGGAAGTGGCCCATGCCCTGGGCATGACCGACCCGCAACAACTGGCCACCCGCACGCGATTTTTCGATCTGGGCCTGGATTCGCTCGGTGCCGTGGAGCTGCGCAATCGTCTGGCCAGCGGCCTGGGGTGTACCCTGCGAGCCACCCTGTTGTTTGATTTTCCGATGGTGGATGTCCTGGTCGATCACCTGGGACGTGACGTGCTGGGCTGGCAAAAAACGACAGCCCCGACCGAACCCGACCCTGATAAAAAAACAGTTGAACCCTTGGTTGAAAACCTGGACTCTCTCTCCGAACAGGAACTCGCCGATCTTCTGACCCGGGAGTTGAGTTTATCCTGATTTTTTTGTTGATGATCAACCAGAACTGTTGAAAGACAATCAACATGGACAAACCTGAACAGGTCTCAGATAAAAATTCTCCGGAATCAAAGCCAAATGGTGATTTGCTTGCCCACCTGGCAAGAAGCCATGCCAATGCTGAAATGGTCCGAAAGTTTGGTGACCCGGTTGAGTGGCAACGTGAACAACGCAAAGATCGTCCCTTGCCAGGCAGGGATATGTAATCAGCATGGAACCCCAATAAACGACAGGCACCCTCCCCATGAGTCAGGAACAGGAAAATTACCGTGCCCTGATGGCCAAGGCCTTGCTGGAAATCAAGGGCCTCAAGACCCGTTTGAAAACCCTGGAAGAAGAACGCAGCGAACCCATTGCCATCATCGGCTATGGCTGCCGCTTTCCGGGTGGTGCCGACAATCCGGAGGGGTATTGGCATCTGCTCCAGAATGGCATCGATGCCATCGTCGAACTCCCCAAGTCGCGCTGGGACATCAGCGCCTATCACGACCCCGACATGGAAGCCCCGGGCAAAATTTGTACCCGCAATGGGGGATTTCTGCCCCAGATCGACAGTTTTGATGCCCCGTTTTTCGGAATTTCACCCCGCGAGGCCGAGAGTCTGGATCCCCAGCAACGCCTGCTCCTGGAGGTGAGTTGGGAAGCCCTGGAAAATGCCAACCTGGTCCCGGAACGGCTGTTCAACAGCCGCACCGGGGTTTTTGTCGGGGTGTGCAGCCTGGATCACGCCATCCGCCTGATGGGTGAAGGTCCCCTGGATGCAGTGGATGCCTATCATGGAACCGGATGCGCCTTTGCCCCGGTGGCGGGGCGTATTTCGTTTTTCTTCGGTTTTACCGGGCCGAGTTTCATTGTGGATACGGCCTGTTCCTCCTCGCTGCTCTCCCTGCATCTGGCCTGCGAAAGTCTGCGGCGGCGCGAGTGTGACCTGGCCCTGGGGAGCGGCGTCCATCTCCTGACCCATCCCGGCTACTCCATCACCTTTTCCAAGGCCCACATGTTGTCCGTGGATGGGCGTTGCAAAACCTTCGATGCGGCGGCCAACGGCTATACCCGGGGCGAGGGGTGCGGGGTCCTCGTTCTCAAACGTCTTGCGGACGCCAAACGGGATGGTGATGTCATCCGTGCCCTGATTCGCGGCTCGGCGGTCAACCAGGATGGTCCGAGCGGCGGTTTCACGGTCCCCAGAGGCCCCGCCCAGGAGGATGTCATCCGTCAGGCCCTGGCCCGCGCCAATTTGGACCCCTCCCAGGTGAGCTACATCGAGGCCCACGGCACCGGTACCTCCCTCGGCGACCCCATCGAAATGAGTTCCCTGGGCAATGTGTTCGGTCCCGGTCACTCCAAAAGCCATCCACTGCGGGTGGCCTCGGTCAAGACCAATATCGGTCATCTGGAGGGAGCCGCCGGGGTTGCCGGGGTGATCAAGGTTGTCCTGGCCCTGCAACATCGTGCCCTGCCGCCCCACCTGCACCTGAAAAATCCGAGTCCGTTCATTCCCTGGAAGGATATTCCCGTCGAGATACCCACCCGGTTGACACCCTGGGAGGTCCCGGGTGGCGGCTTGCGGGTGGCGGGCATCAGTTCGTTCGGTTTCAGTGGCACCAACGTGCATCTGGTTCTTTCGGAACCGGAACCCTCGGCCACGGATGCTCTGGCCAGCCCGCCAATCCCCCAACCGCCGATGTATCTCCTCCCCCTGGCGGCCAAATCGGAAGATGCCCTGCACGCCCTGGCCAACCGGTATGCCACCGAAACCCTGCGCCATGAAGACGTGGATCTTGCCGCCGTGACCTGGACGGCGGGCACGGCGCGAACCCTGTTCCGTCGTCGCCTGGCCGTGGTGGCCGCCGACCGCGAAGAGGCCCGGACCCGTCTGGCCGCCTTTGCCGCCGGACGCCTGGAAGAGGGGATCATCTCCGGCACCCAGTCGGCCACGGATGGCCCGCCCAAGGTGGGATTTTTGTTCACCGGTCAGGGATCCCAGTATTCCGGCATGGGTCGCCAACTCTATGAGACATCGCCCCTGGTTCGCGATACCCTCAACCAGTGCGATTCGGTTTTGAAGCCCCTGCTGGGTCGTTCCCTGCTGGAAGTCCTGTTTGCCCCGGAACAGGCAGCGGAACTCGATCAGACCGGCAACACCCAGCCGGCCATGTTTGCCCTGGAAGTGGCCCTGGCCCGTCTCTGGCAATCCTGGGGCGTGGAGCCGGTGGCCATGCTGGGCCACAGTGTCGGCGAATATGCCGCCGCCTGCGTGGCAGGACTCTTCACCCTGGAAGAGGGTCTGCACCTGATCGCCGCCCGCGCCCGTGGCATGCAGAGCCTGCCGGCAGGGGGAGCCATGAGCGCCATCCTGGCCGACGAGGCCACAGTCAGTGCCGTGGTGGCCACCCATGGGGATGCCCTCTCCGTGGCAGGTGTCAACGGACCCCGCAATACCGTCATCTCCGGAACCCGTGCCGCCGTGGACCAGGTGGTTGCCCATTTTACCGGCCTGGGCATCACCTGCCGCCCCTTGCAGGTGTCGCACGCCTTCCACTCCGCCCTGATGGATCCCATGCTGGAAGCCTTCCGCACGGTGGCCAATCAGATTCCCTTCAAGACCGGCACCATCCCCGTCATTGCCAATGTGGATGCCCAATTGCCGGAGTCCCGGCTGCGGCAGGGGGATTACTGGGTGGAACATGTTCGGCGTCCGGTCCGCTTTGCCGATGGCATGATCCAAATGGCCGCCAGGGGGTGCAATCTCTTCGTGGAGATTGGTCCGCGTCCGACACTGCTCGGCATGGGCAAGGGGGTTCTCGAAACCACTCACCCGGCCATCGCCAACGATCCGGGAGCCTGGCTCCCCAGCCTGCGCAAGGGTGACCCTGCCTGGCGAACGGTTTTGGCGGCCCTGGGTGGTTATTTTGTGCGTGGCGGCCCGGTCAAATGGGAAACCCTGGGCCGGGGCCGGACCACACTCCCCACCTATCCCTTTCAGCGTCGTCGCCATTGGCGCGAGGTGATCTTCGACGGCGGCGGTACCCCCCTGCATGGCGAGGCCAGACTGGAACACCCCCTGCTCGGTCGCTGGTTCCGTTCCCCCCTGCTGACCGAAACCCTGTTCGAAACCCTCTTCAGCAAAAAAAATCTTCCATTCCTGGAAGATCACCGCATTTTCGGGGAACTCGTCGTGGCCGGGGCCTCGCATATTTCCCTGGTCCTGGGAGCAGGTCAGCAGGTTCTGGGTACGGCGGCCTGTCAGTTGCGCGACATTTATTTTCCCCAGGCGCTGGTGGTTCCCGAAGAGGGAGAACGCACCGTGCAGCTCGTCCTGAAGGCCGGCGAGCGGGAAAAAGGCTCCGAGTTTCGTCTGGTCAGTTTTGCCGAGACCAACACCGAACCGAATCTCCATGCCACGGGGCGTCTGCTCCCGACCCCGGCAACGGATGCCACACCCCGGGAGGTTCTGGCCAACCAGGAAGCCATCTGGAACCGTTGCGGCCCGGATCTGGATCCCGAGACCGTCTATGCCACCCAGGCCCAACGGCAGATTGTCGTGGGTCCCGGATATCGCTGGTTGCGTGCCTTGCGGGTCGGCAACCAGGAGGCCATGGCCAGGCTGTGTGCGCCGACAGGTCTGGAAAGCGTCGTCAGCCGTTATCAGCTCCATCCCGGCCTGATCGACTCCTGTTTTGGTCTGCTGGTCATGACCCTGGCCATCGATGTCGAAGAGAGTTTCATTCCCTTCAGCATGGAGGCGGTCCATTTTCACCGTCCCCCCGGCAACACCAACCTCTGGGCCTACGCCCGCCTGCGGCCCGAGGCGGCGGCCCAGGGCCGGTTGCTCGGGGACATGCATATCGTGACGGAGCATGGCGAACGGGTGGCCGATTTTATCGGCCTGGAAGGTCGCAAGGCAGGACGTGAGGCCCTGCTGCAAAATGCCGATCACACCCGCTGGCTCTACCAGGTGCAGTGGCAACCCCTTCCCCCTTCTTCCCAGCCCGCTGCCCATCCCACCGGTACCTGGCTGCTGCTGGAAAATCCCGGGGATGGTGCCGGTGCCGCCCTGGCTGCCCGGTTGCAACAACAAGGATGCCGCTGCCTGCGGGTCTTCCCGGGCCAAACAGGGAGTGCCCTGCACACCCTGGCCACGGACCAGTATACCCTGGATCCGGAAGATGCCCAGGCCTTTGGCCTTCTGCGCCAGACCCTTGATAAATTGCCTCTGACAGGGGTGGTTCATCTTTGGTCTTCTTTGCCTGCCAACAGAAAGGTTCCAGACGAAAAGACCCCGGATGGAAAAGCTCCTGACACACAGGCTCCCGACGAAAAAACTCCTGACGCACAGGCTCCCGACGGAAAAGCTCCAGATACAGGGGATCTCCACTCCCGGTTGGCACGCACGACCGGCAGTGCGCTTTTCCTGCTTCAGGAACTCCTCAAGATGGATCCGGTACCGCGTCTTTTTCTGGTCACCCGGGGTGCCCAGGGCGTGGTGGCCGACGATATGGTTGCCGGCTGCCTGCAAACCCCGCTTTGGGGTCTGGCCAGGAGTCTGGCCGTCGAACATCCGGAATTGCGCAGCGTCTGCGTGGATCTGGAATCCCTCCCGGCAACATCCCAGGCTGCGGGAGCGGCACAGGCAGCGGCTGACCTCTCTGCCCCGGCGGCCATGGAGGGTCTGCTGACCGCCCTGGCCGCACCCGAGGCGGAACAGCAACTCGCCTGGCGGGACAACCGGCTTTACGTCTCCCGCCTTCAACCTCATGCCGATCCCCTGCCGCCGGAGGTCACCCTGCCCGCCGCCGCCACCTATCTCCTCAGTGGGGGGTGTGGCGGGCTTGGGCTGGAAGTGGCAGGCTGGCTCGTGGAGCGCGGGGCACAAAACCTGGTGTTGCTGGGGCGCACCCCTCCCAACGCCCGGGTTCAGGAGACCATCGCCAACTGGACCCAAAAAGGGGTGACCATCCAGACTCACCAGGTCGATGTCAGCGATGCCGCTGCCCTGGCCGCAACCTTCCGTGCCATGACCACCACCCTCCCCCCCCTGCGCGGTATTTTCCACCTTGCCGGACAACTGGAGGATGGTCTGCTCGCAACGCTGCCCTGGTCCCGGTTTGCCCTTCCCCTGGCGGCCAAACTCATCGGCGGCTGGAATCTGCATCAGGTTTCCCTGGACCAACCCCTCGATTTTTTCGTCTGCTTCTCGTCGATCACGGCGCTGCTCGGCAACCCCTCCCAGGGCAACTATGCGGCGGCAAATGCCGGCCTGGACGGATTGATCCATTATCGGCGTGCCGCCGGCCTGCCGGGACTGAGCCTCAACTGGGGTCCCTGGGGCGAGGTCGGCATGGCCGCCCGCCTCGATCAGGCCAGCCGCAAACGTCTCGCCGAACAGGGTTTGACCCTGATTCCCCCCACCGTCGGACTGCGTCTCCTGGGTCGCCTGCTGGCAGGCCGGACCGCTCAGGTCGGGGTGCTGCCCATCGACTGGAACCGTTATGCCCCGGCAACCGCCTCCCCGTTCACGGCCCACATGGTCGCCACCGGCAAAGACCAGAAAACCACCACCTCGGGGGCAGAAGGGCTGCTCAACACCCTGAAGGCGTCCCAACCCCGGCAACGTCGGGACATTCTGCAAACCTATCTCGCCCGGCAGGTGGGTCAGGTGTTGCGTCTCGAACAGCTCTCCCAGATCGAACCCCGGGGCCGACTCTTCGACCTGGGCATCGACTCCCTGATGGCCCTGGAGTTGAAATCCCGGTTGCAGAAGGATTTGCAGGTGACGCTCAGTTCCACCCTGCTGTTCGACTATCCCACCCTGGAAGCCCTGCTCAACCATCTCCTGGATGATCTTCTGGCCGACAAGCTGGCCTCCCCACCGGAGCCGGATGCCGGCAGGGAACCCACGCAAGCGCCGGATCTCTCCGAAGCCGAGGCGGAAGCGGCCCTGCTGGATCAACTCGATAAACTGGGAATCTCCTGAGCATGCTGAACGATCCGTCGGGAAAAAGCGATCTGTCGCCCACCAAACGCGCCCTGCTGGCCCTGCAAACCATGCAGGCCAAGGTGGACCGTCTGGAACGCGAAAAACGCGAACCCATCGCCGTGGTCGGCATGGGGTGTCGATTTCCTGGCGGTGCGGCCACTCCGGAGGCCTTTTGGCAGTTGCTCCGGGAGGGGCGTGATGCCATGCGCGAAGTGCCCCCGGCCCGGTGGGACATCGAGGCTTTTTACAATCCCGATCCGGATGTGCCGGGAAAAATGTATACCCGGGTCGGCGGCTTTCTCGATCAGGTGGATCGTTTCGATCCGCAATTTTTCGGCATCTCCCCCCGGGAGACCCAGAGCATGGATCCCCACCAGCGCCTCGTGCTGGAGGTGACCTGGGAGGCATTGGAAAATGCCCACATGGCCCCTGACCGGCTCTACAACAGCGTCACCGGGGTTTTCGTCGGCATGACCAACACCGAATTCGGGGCCAACCTGATCTGGAACAACGACCCGACCCGGATCAGCGGTTACGATGCCTCGGGCGGCTCGCTCGGGGTGGCGGCGGGACGGCTCTCCTACATCATGGGCTTCACCGGTCCCAGCCTGACGCTCGATACGGCCTGTTCCTCCTCGCTCGTCACGACGCACCTGGCCTGTCAAAGCCTGCGCCTGGGTGAATGCGACATGGCCATCTCCGCCGGCGTCAACCTGATTTTCGGCCCGGAGACATTCATCAATTTTTGCAAGGCGCACATGCTTGCCCCCGATGGCCACTGCAAAACCTTCGACGCCGCCGCCGATGGCTACGCCCGGGGTGAGGGGTGCGGCGTGGTCGTGTTGAAACGCCTCTCCGACGCCCTGCGCGACGGGGACAGGATTCATGCCCTGCTGCGCGGTTCGGCGGTCAACCAGGATGGACCCAGTGGGGGCTTGACGGTTCCCAATGGTCCCTCGCAGGTGCGGGTGATCCGCAATGCCCTGGCCAATGGCGGCATTGACCCGGCAGAGGTCGGTCTCATCGAGGCCCATGGCACCGGCACCTCTCTGGGCGATCCCATCGAAATGGGTGCCCTGGGTACGGTGTTTGGAACCCGCCGCCCTGCCGACAAACCCTTGTGGGTCGGCTCGGTCAAAACCAATTTTGGTCACCTGGAGTCGGCAGCCGGCATTGCCGGGTTGATCAAGGCCATCCTGGCCGTGGAACACGGGGAGATTCCGCCCCACATGAATTTCAACCACCCTTCGCCCCACATTGACTGGGCCAATCTGCCGGTACGCATTCCCCGGACTCCCGAACCCTGGGATGCACCCTCCCGCGTCGCCGGGGTCAGTTCTTTCAGCTTCAGCGGCACCAATGCGCATATTGTGCTGTCTGCCTGGCATCCCGACGAGAATCATTCCCGCCCTGGTCCGGAAAAATCCCCGGCATTGACCACGGCCAGAATTCCCGACGGAGAGGATTCCCTTGCCAACCCGGCCAGGATCCCCGACGGAGAGGATTCCCTTGCCAACCCGGCCAGGATTTCCAACGGGACAGATTCCCGCCCTGAACCGGCAAGTCCGTCATCCCCGACAGCAGTCATTCTGCCCCTCTCGGCCAAAAACAAACCCGCCCTGGCCGAACTCGCCCGCCAGCATCAGGCCAGACTCGGCCAGCAGCCGCCAGCCGTGCAGGATTGGCGGGCCTGGTGTGCGGCTGCCGGACAGGGACGCAACCATTTCAACGAACGTCTCGCAGTGGTTGCCAGCGAACCGGCCCAGGCGGCAGACATGTTGGCCTCTCTGCTGCCCGGTATCGCCGACCCCTCCCCGACTGCCGCCCCCCCTGCCGCCGGATCGGGCTGGCTGGGATCCGTGCCGGGCGGGGTACGCCCCAAGGTGGTGTTTCTGTTTACCGGGCAGGGTGCGCAATATGTGGGCATGGCCCGCCAACTGTATGACCAGGAACCCCTTTTCCGGGCCACCCTGGAGCAGTGCGACGCCCTCCTGCGGCCCCATCTCGAACGGTCCCTGCTGGCCATGCTCTATCCGGCTCCCGGGGTGACGGATGCCGAGGCCGTCATCAACTCCACGGCCAATACCCAGCCCCTGCTGTTTGCCATCGAGTATGCCCTGGCGCAACTCTGGATCTCCTGGGGCATCACCCCCGATGCCGTGCTGGGTCACAGCGTGGGGGAATATGTCGCAGCCTGTCTGGCCGGGGTGTTTTCCCTGGAAGAGGGATTGCGCCTGATTGCGGCCCGTGGCCGGTTGATGGTGACCCACTGCACCCCCGGGGCCATGCTGGCCATCACCCTGGATGAAGAGGCGGTCCGCGAGGCCCTGCAACCCTATGGCGAGTCGCTCGCCATCGCCACCCTCAATGGCCCCCAACGGGTGGTGGTCGCCGGCGAGAGTCAGGCCGTTGCAACCCTGGCCGCCGCCCTCGATGAACGCGGGGTGGAAAACAAGCGCCTGCAAGTCTCGCACGCCTTCCACTCGCCGCTCATGCAACCGATGCTCGCCCCCTTCCGCCAGGAGGTCAGCCGGATCCGTTGCCAAAAACCAACCTTGCCGCTCTGCTCCAATCTGACGGGCAAACTGGCCGACACGGAACTGACCGATCCGGAGTATTGGTGCCGGCATGTGCGCCAACCGGTGCGTTTTGCCGCCGGGCTGCACACCTTGATCGAGGCCGGCTATCGCCTGTTCCTGGAGGTTGGCCCGAAACCGGTTTTGGCCCATCTCGGCCAGGCCTTCCAGGAAGAGGTGTTTCCCACCCTCCGGACCACCTGGCTCACCACCCTGCGGCAAAATCGGGACCCCCATACCCACATGTTGCAGACCCTGGGACAACTCTACGTCCAGGGCGTCACCCCCGACTGGGCGGCGGTCACCCCCGGCAGGCGCGGTCTGGAAGAACATCTGCCCAACTATCCCTTCCAGCGGCAACGCTACTGGTACGAGGAACGTAAAAAATCGGCCTTCGCCATGCCCCGGGGAGAACATCCCCTGTTGGGGGCACCGCTCCACTCCCCCGGCTTTGCGGAAGGGGTGCAGGTCCATGTCAACCACCTGGAACCATCGGCCTCCGGTTTTCTGGCCCACCATCGCATTTTTTCCGCAGTCACGTTGCCGGCGGCAGCCTTTGTGGAGATGGTTCTCGCCGCAGGGCATCTGCGCCTTGCAGCCGGCAAGTTGACCCTTGAAGCGTTCGCCATCCACAAGGCCCTGGTGTTTCCGGAACAGGGTTCCCGCCAGGTCCAGGTGGTGTTGCGACCGGAAACCAACGGTTTTGCCTTTGACATTTTCAGTGCCGACGCCGCACTGACCACCGAATGGATGTTGCATGCCTCGGGACGGGTCACCACGACCAGCGAGCAGGAGATGATTCCGGATCGTGACATGCCCCACCTGCGTGCCCTGGGTCGGACGGAAATTCCGGTTCAGGAGTTTTATGACCTGGTGTGCAGTGTGGGCATTTTTCATGACGAACGGTTCCAGGCCCTGGAACGTCTCTGGCACGGGGATGGGGTGATTGTCGGCGCGTTGCGTCTGCCGGAGGTGTTGCTTGCCGATGCCGCCCCCTATCACCTCCATCCGGTGTTGCTGGATGCCGCCTTGCAGATGGTGGGTGCCTTGTTGCTGCACCATGGCTTGGCGTATCTGCCGGTCGGGATGGAGCGTCTGATCCTGCATCGGCGGCCCGACATGCACCTGTGGTGCCGGGTCACGAAAACCTCGGCAGATACGGAACAAGCGGCCCGTTTTCATACGGCGGATCTGGAGTTGTTGACAGATCAGGGCGTGGTGGTGGTGACCATCGAGGGGTTGCGTTTTCAGCAGGTGGATGCCGGGGCGCTGGCCGGTCAGCTTCCCGTCCAAAAATGGCTCTACACCCCGACCTGGGAAGCCCGGGAATGGACCGATATCGATCCGGCGGACAGGAGTTCCCCGCCTGCCCCGACAGAAGATCCCTGGTTGATTCTGGCCGACCGGGGGGGCGTGGGCGTCAGTCTGGCGGTCCTCCTGAAAAAAACCGGCAGCACCCTGACCCTGGTGACCCGGTCCGGCGACAGCATTCCGGTCCAGGAACTGGCTCCAGGCAACGAAAAAGGAATAAAATACCTCGCCGACGCCGGCGTTCCGATCCAGGTGTTGGATCCGGGCAACGAGGAAGGAATCAGGCATCTTCTGGAACGCCGGGAAGCCAGCCAACCCTGGCGGGGAATTGTTTTTGCCTGGGGCCTGGACACACCTCTGGCCCCGAACCTGACCCCAACCTCTCTCGAAGAGGCCCAGCAGCAGGGATGCGGGGCCGTGTTGGCGCTCGTGCAAGCCTTGTTGCGTCTTGATCTGCCCCAGGTGCCGGCTCTCTGGCTGGTGACCCGGGATGCCGTCCACATTCCCGGCAGCGATAGCGGTAACGCCGGTCTGGCCCAGGCCACCTTGTGGGGCCTGGGGCGGGTCATCGCCACCGAACTGCCCAACCTGACCGTCAAACTTCTGGATCTTCCCCTGACTTTGGATCCGGACCACGCCGCCGCCTCTCTGGCCCGGGAACTCTCCGCCCAGGATACCGGAGAACGCCAGATAGCCTTGCGGGATGCAGCCTTGACCGATGCCGGGAAACCCGGAAACGCCTTGCGGGATGCAGCCTTGACCGATGCCGGGAAACCCGGAAACGATACGCATGGACTCACCCGTTTTGTGGCCCGTCTGACCCCCTGGCAGGAAACCACCCGCCAACCCCTGCCGGTCCGGGAAAATGCGCGTCATCTCATCGTGGGCGGTCTGGGGGGCCTGGGTCTGGAGGTGGCACAGTGGCTGGCCACCACCCGGGGTGCCCGCCATCTGGTTCTCATGGGACGCTCGCCGGCCAGGCCGGAAATTCTCCCCCGTCTGGACGCCCTGCGTGCCCAGGGGGTCGAGGTGGAGGTGGTCCAGGCTGACATCGCCGATGCCGGACAGGTGGCGGCCCTTCTGGCCCCTGCTGCCGGGAATACCGCGCCCTGGGGCGGGGTCATCCATGCGGCGGGTGTCCTGGATGACGGCATGCTGGAAAGCCTCACCTGGCCACGCTTCCAGAAGGTGATGGCGGCCAAGGTGACCGGAGCCTGGAATCTGCATCAGGCCACGGCTTCCCTGCATCTGGATTATTTTGTCCTCTTCTCTTCCATGGCCTCGTTGTTCGGTTCTCCGGCCCAGGCCAACTATGCCGCCGCCAATGCCTTCCTCGACGCCCTGGGAGGTCATCGCCGCCAGAGCGGCTTGCCGGCCATGGTCATCAACTGGGGTCCCTGGGCGGAGATCGGGGCAGCGGCCAACCGACCGGCCAGCGGCAATCTTGGCATCAAAGGGGTTGGGTCCCTGGCACCCGCCGAAGGCCTGCGCATCCTCGACCACTGTTTCGACCATCCGGCGGGACACATCGTGGCTGGCAAGGTACAGTGGCCGCAATTGCTCGCCATCCCGGGCCTGGCCACCCCGTTCCTGGCCCATTTCCTGGCCCAACGCCAGGAAAGTGGCACCAGACAACCGGAATTTCTGGCGACGCTCCGGGAACTGCCCCTGAACGAGCAACGTGCCCGGTTGCTGGAACATGTCAAGTCCCAACTGGCCCGGGTGCTGGGCATCCCCTCCAGCCGTGACATCGACGAAAACAAGGGCTTCTTCGACCTGGGCATGGACTCGCTCACCTCGGTGGAACTCCGCAATGCCCTGCAAGCCACCCTGGGAACCTCCCTCTCTTCGACCCTGCTCTTCAAGTTCACGACCCCTCTGGCCCTGGGGACCCATCTGGCGGAAAAACTCCTGGATTCCAAGGGTTCCGCCCCGGTCCCTGCCACCCCCGCAACACCAGTCGCACCAGCCGAAACCCTGTTGCAGGATGTCAAAACCTTGTCCGACACGGATATCGAGGCCCTGATCAATCAGGAATTTGCCAATCTGGTGCAGGGATGATGGCAATGACCGGCAAATCTGGAGCAAAGCACATGGCAAAGAACATCGCGGCCACGGTCAATCAAGAATTGGCAAATCCGGTGCAGAGGTCATGGCGATGAACCAGGTAAACCCGGATCACAAGGAACTCACGGCCCTGCAACGGGCAGCCTTTGCCCTCAAGGAGATGCGGGCCAGGATCGATGCCCTGGAAGGGGCACAGCGCGAGCCGATTGCCATCATCGGCCTGGGATGCCGCTTTCCGGAAGCACCCGACATTGATGCCTTCTGGAACCTGCTCTGTGCAGGCCGGGAGACCATACGCGAAGTTCCCAAGGCACGCTGGGATCTGGATCACTTCTATGATGCCAACGTCCATGCCCCGGGTAAAATCAACACCCGTCATGGCAGTTTTCTCAGTGAGGAGAGTGTCTATGGTTTCGATGCCGGCTTTTTCGGCATCCCCCCCCGCGAGGCCCTGCGCATGGATCCGCAACAGCGGTTGCTGCTGGAAGTGGCCTGGGAAACCATGGAAGATGCCGGCGTGATTCCGGCCTCCCTGCGCAACAGCCGCACCGGTTTCTACCTCGGCATGACCCAGAACGATTATGGCATCAGGCAACTAAGCGGCGATACCCGGGAGATTGTCGCGTTCACGGGTACCGGCAACGGTCTCTGCTTTGCGTCGGGGCGCGTCTCATTTACCTTCGGTTTTCAGGGTCCCTGCCTGGCCGTCGATACGGCCTGTTCATCCGCCGGGGTGGCCCTGCATCTGGCGGTCAACGGCCTGCGGCAGAAGGAGTGCGATCTGGCCCTGGTGGGCGGGGTACAGCTCAATCTGACCCCGGAGATGCAAATCTTTTTTGCCAAGATTCAGGCATTTTCCCCTGGTGGCCGCTGTTTCACCTTCGATGCCCGGGCCGATGGTCTGGTGCTGGGCGAGGGGTGCGGGGTGGTTCTTCTCAAACGTCTGTCGGACGCCCTGGCCGACGGCAACACCATCCACGCCGTGATTCGCGCCACCGCAACCAACAATGACGGACCGGCCAGCGGTCTGACCGTCCCCAACGAAGGTGCCCAGGAAAAACTCATCCGCGCCGCCCTGGATGCGGCCCGCCTGCCGGCGGATGCCGTGGGATATGTCGAGGCCCATGGGACGGGCACCAGCCTGGGAGACCCCATCGAAGTCGGTGCCCTGCGCACCATTTTTGGCGGGCGGCCCCCGGAAGACCCCCTCATGCTCGGTTCGGTCAAGACCAACCTGGGCCATCTCCTGGCCGCTTCCGGCATGGCCGGTATCCTCAAGACGGTGTTGATGCTGCGTCACGAAACCGTGGTGCCGCATCTCAACTTTGTCACCCCCAGTCCCAAAATACCCTGGGAAGGGTTTCCGGTAGAAGTGGTCACCACCCGCCGTCCCTGGCCACGCGGAAAAAAACCCCGCATTGCCGGGGTCAGCTCGTTCAGCCTCAGCGGCACCAACTGTTTCACCCTTCTGGAGGAGGCCCCGCCTCCCTCTGCGATCACTTGGCCAGGGCGACAACCCACCCGGCACCTTTTTACCCTGAGCGCCAAGACTCCTGCGGCGTTGCTGGACCTGGCCAGGGCGCACCTGCGTCACCTGCACGAGGCCTCGGCCACCCTCTCCCTGGCCGACCTGTGCCATACTGTCAACGCCGGACGCAGCCACTTCGACCATCGGCTGGCCATTCCGTGTGATTCACTCGTCGCGCTGCAAAGCGTGTTGTCGGGTTATACCTCTGACACAGGAATGGAAATACCCGGACTGACCGCCAATAACCATGACAAAACACCTGACCTGACCACCAACATCCGTGACAAAATACCCGGTCTGCATACATCCGAGTTGCCCCGGAGCCTGAACCTGCGCCCGGTCCTGCTTTTGGCAGGCCACCTGGAACGGGCCGCCTTGCAGGCTCTTCACGCCAGTCATCCCGGTTTCCAGGCACTTGTCAAACGTCATGATCCGCTGTTCTCACCCCATCTCGGCACTTCCCTGGCCACCTGTTTTCTGGAAGATTTCCGGCTCCCTCCGACCGACAATCAACAGGCAGAAGAACAACAAACGGCCATGGCAACCAGACTCCTTCAGTTTGCCGATCACTATCTTCTGGCGCAACTCTGGCAGGAGTGGGGCGTGGTTCCGGCGGCGGTCATCGGCGATGGCATGGGACTTTGGGCAGCGGCGGTCGTGGCCGGACTCCTGAGTCTGGAAGAGACCCTGATCATGCTGGCCGGGAAAAAACCGGTGACAAGGGTCACCTGGCATCCGGCGCAGATCACCATCCTGGACACCCGGGGCGTTGTTTTCAATGCGTCTCGGGCAACGACGCTGCTGGCCACAACGACCACGCCGGTGGACTCCGCTTCCCGTCAGACGACCACTGTCCCCTCTCTCCATCCTTCAAACACGAACGCTCTCCAGCCTGCAACCAGCTTCCAGCCTGCAACCAGCTTCCAGCCTGCAACCAGCTTCCAGCCTGGAATCACCGTCCTGACGGCGCAAGAGTACGAAACCATTTTCCGGGGTGCTGCCACGCCCCAGCCACCGGATCCCGGCCGTCCATCCGATCCGCTGGCCACGCTCCAGCCCCCCACCGCCCGACTCCAGCCTGACCTGGATGGCGTGATGGCCCTTTATCTGCGCGGCATGACCCTTGATTGGCAAAAAAGGCATGCCGGGTACGGATGGTCGCTTTTGCATGTGCCGGGTTATCCGTTTCAGAGAATACGTTATTGCCTGGAACCACCCCCCAGGCCAGCGCCGGTCACCACCACATCACCGGTGGCGTTGCCATCCAGACCGGCACCGGAAACAGAGACCTCATCTGTGGAGCCACCGGCGCAACCTGAACCTCAATCATCGACTGGAACCGGTGACCACAGGCCAGCCATTCCACCCGGATCGCCCTTGCCGACCGAAACCGGCGGCCAAAAAGAACCGGTTGCGGAAAAGGCCGGAGAAAAAATGCCGCTGCCTGCGGCAGTGGGACACCCGCCAGCCGTGGCCCGCATCCTGGCGCAACAACTGCACACCGTATCGCAAACGCTCACGGGTGTTGTGGCCCAGCAATTGGCCCTGTTGCAGGGACACTCCCGGCTGCGCGCCGGAAACCGGATATCATCGACAACCGGTCAGATGACCCCGGTCCCTGCCGCCATTGCCGCACAGGAGACCCCGGTCTCAGCCGCCGTCGCCGCACAGAAGGCCCCGGTCTCAGCCGCCGTCGCCGTGCAGGAGACTCCGGCCCCACTTGCCACCAAACAGGAAATTCCGGTCTCAGTCGTCACCACCGCCAAGCCGAAAACCCAGGAACCGGCAGTCATGGCCAGACCGGAAACCTCATCCCCAACCACCAACAGGCAGGAAAGTCCGGCCCCAGCCGCCACCAACAGGCAGGAGACTCCGGCCCCAGCCGCCACCAACAGGCAGGAGAGTCCGGCCCCAGCCGCCACCACGCAAGCGATTGGCCCGTCTGCAACAGCGGATGAGACGACACAATCTGCGGTCACCCTGGGCACATGGCACCTGTTGCTTCTTGCCACGGCGGATGCACCGGCCATGAAGGCAGCAAAAGAGGAGGCCAGCACCGCTCTGCGCCAGGATCCCGGCCCAACCGTCACCAGAAGCACACAACTTTTGACCCGCAAGGCAACCGAAGAACACCGTTTATTCCAGGTGTACGACACCCCTGAGACCGGGGCAAAACAACTCGAAAGCAACGATGCCCGTCGGGTGATCGAGGTCCGCTGCCCGGGAACCGCCACCTCCCCGGTCTTCATGTTTCCCGGCGTGGGGGATCACTACCTGCACATGGCCAAAGGGTTGTACCAACAGGACCCGGTCTTCCGGAAATGGCTCGATTATGGCTGTCAACGCCTGGTCGGCGAACTGGGCGTGGATTTGCGCACCCTGCTCTACCCCCGGGACCCGGAACCGGCCAAACCGGTCCCAACGGAGAAACCGGCATCAACAGAGAAACCGGCATCAACGACCACAACCCCGACGGCAAAACCAGTCCCGACGGCAGCCGAAAAACCCCGCTTCGATCTGAAAGCCATGCTGGGACGCGGAAACGCCGCCCCCCCGGACCCCAGGCTCCAGATTCTGAACAAGACCATCCATATTCAACCCCTGATTTTCATCATTGAATATGCCCTGGGACACATGTGGCTGGCCCGGGGTGTACGTCCCACGGCCCTGATCGGCTACAGCACCGGGGAGTATGTGGCGGCCACCATGGCCGGGGTGATCACGCTCGACGACGCCCTGCTGCTCGTCACCCGCCGGGCACAAATCATCGATGCCCTGCCCTCCGGCGTGATGCTCGCCGTGCCGCTGCCCGCCGAAAAACTGCTCCCCCTGCCCCATGCCGACCTCTCCCTGGCCATCATCAGCACCCCCAATCAGTGCGTCGTGGGGGGACCGGCGACCGCCATGGAAATTCTGGAAAATCAACTGCGCACCAGGGAAATCATGACCCGTCGCCTGGCCGGCACGCATGCCTTTCATTCGAGCATGCTCCAACCGGCACTGGAACCGATCACACGGTTGGTGGAATCCTTTCCCCTGCGCAAACCGGTCATTCCCTACATTTCCAACATCACCGGCACCTGGATCACGGACAGTCAAGCCACGGACCCGGCATTCTGGGCACGACATACCTGCGAAACCGTGCAATTTGCCAAGGGACTGGAGGTGTTGCTGGCCGACACCAACCGCGTTTTTCTGGAAGTGGGACCCGGGCAGAGTCTGGGCAGTTTCATCCTGCAACACCCGCACACGCGACAACTCAAACACAAAACAACCTTCCCCTCACTGCGCTCCATGTATGAAACTCAGGCAGATGAGGCCTTTTTCTTGCATACCCTGGGCAAACTTTGGCTGGCCGGAACCGAGCTGGCAACTTGAGAAAACGAAAGAAAATACCTGAATTGGCCGGCTGGGACCGAACAGGTCGGAACTGAACTGGCAAGTTGAGAAGACGAATAAAAAATTCCTGAATTGGCTGGCTGAGACCGAACTGGCAACCTGAGCAAACAGAAAGAGACCTGGATGATTGACAAAACAGTCGGAGTCATTGGGGCCGGAGTGATGGGCAGCGGTGTGGCCCAGAATCTGGCCCAGAGCGGTTTCAAGGTGATCCTCGTCGATATCGCCGACGCCATCCTCGAACGCACCCAAAACGATATCAGAAACAATGTCCGTTTTCAGCGGCTCTTCGCCAAGGACAAAAGCAAGGTCGATGATCCCGACCAGATCGTGGGACGCATCACCTTCACAACCAACGATGACCTGCTGGCCAATGTCGGATATGTGGTGGAAAATGCCGCCGAAAAGTGGGAGATCAAAAAAGAGATCTATCCCCGCATCGATAAAATATGCCCGACGGAGGTCTGTTTTGCGGTCGATACTTCCTGTTATTCAATCACCCGGGTCGCGGCCCTGACCCAACGTCCCGACAAGGTGATCGGCATTCATTTCATGAATCCGGTCCCCATGAAACCCACCGTGGAGGTGATCCGCGGCCACCACACCTCGCCGGAGACCATCCAGACGACCATGGATTTTCTGGCCGCCATGGGAAAGACCGGCATCCTGGTCAACGACTCTCCCGGCTTTGTTTCCAACCGGGTCCTCATGCTGACCGTCAATGAAGCCATCTTTCTGCTGCACGAAGGGGTTTCCACGGCCAAGGATGTGGATGCCATTTTCAAAAAATGCTTCGGTCACCAGATGGGTCCCCTGGAAACCGCCGATCTGATCGGTCTCGATACCATCCTGTATTCGGTCGAGGTCCTCTACGAAAGTTTCAACGACAGCAAATTCCGCCCCTGCCCCCTCCTCAAAAAAATGGTTGATGCCGGGTTGCTGGGGCGCAAGAGCGGCCAGGGCTTTTACAGCTATGCCACGGCCGGGTCCGCCCAAGGCAAGAAATGATGGAGGGGATAACCACGATGAGAAACACACAAGACCTCGAACTGATTCGCGATTTTCTTGGACGCTTCGTCAGCACCCCGGACGTGGATCCCGATCTGGATCTGTTTGCCTCCGGCATGGTCAACTCGCTGTTTGCCATGCAACTGGTGTTGTTCGTGGAAAAAGAGTACGGAATCAAGGTGGAAAACGAGGATTTGAACTATGAAAATTTCAAATCCCTGCATGCCATAGTCGATTTTATCGACAAGAAACGCCCCTAGCCAAACCCTGGCGCGAGCGACCACCCACAGGTCAGACACCTGCACTGAAAACCGTATCGAGTCCGGCCTTGGCGCGAGCCACCACCCACAGGTCGGGCACCTGCACTGAAAACAGTATTGGGTCCGGCCTTGGCACGAGCAACCGCCCAGTCAGGCACCTGAACTGAAACAGTGTTTAACCCGGCCCTTGTGGGAGCAACCACCCAGGTCGGGCACCTGAACTGGAACAGTGTCTGGCCTGATCCTTGCGAGAGCAACCACCTGTCAACCGGCAACCGGGAACCAGCAGCCATGGAAATCGAACTGAACGAAGCGCAACGTGAGGCACAAGCACGGTTTCGGGCCTTCATCCAAGCCCATGTGACACCCGTTGCCGAAGAGAATGACCGGCAGGAAAACACCCCTCCCGACCTGATTCAAAAACTGGCTCAGGAAGGTTATCTGGGAGCGCTGATCGACCAGAAATACGGCGGCGGTGCCGTGGACATACTCACCTGGGGATTGTTGTGCGCGGAAATTGGCCGTGCAAGCGCCTCCCTGTTGAGTCTCCTGACCGTCCACAGCATGGTGATCCAGGTCCTGAACAAATGGGGCAGCGAAGAACAACGTCAAACCTGGCTGCCCAAACTGGCCAGCGGCGAAGTGATCGGGGCCTTTGGCCTGACCGAACCGAACATTGGCAGCGATGCCAAAAGCATCGAAACCCAGGCCGCCACCCACGCCGACGGATATCTCATCAATGGCGAAAAACGCTGGATCTCCTTCGGACAGATGGCCCGCCTGTTTTTGATATTCGCCCAGCACGAAGGCAAAATTGCGGCCTTTCTCGTGGAACGGGAACGGAACGGCTTCTCCACCGAACCGATCACCGGTCTGCTCGGCTTCCGGTCGGCAATGCTGGCCAGGGTGCATATGCGGGAGTGCGTCATCCCGGCCACCAACCTGATGGGGCGCATCGGTTTTGGATTTTCCCACGTCGGCAGCACGGCCCTGGATCATGGCCGCTACTGCGTCGCCTGGGGGTGCCTGGGATTGACGGAAGCCTGCCTGGATGCCTCCCTGGAATATACCGAAAAACGGTACCAGTTCGGGGCCACCCTGAAAAATCACCAGTTGATCCAGGAAATGATCGCCGAAATGATCGTGGGCATCCGGGCCGCCCGCCTGCTTTGTTATCAGGCTGCCTTTCTCAAACAGCGCGGCGACCCCTCCCTGATCATGGAAACCTCCATCGCCAAATATTACACCTCCCGTCTGGCCATGCGTGCCGCCAACGATGCCGTCCAGATCCACGGTGCCAACGGGTGCAGCAGCGACTTTCCCGTGCAGCGCTACCTGCGGGATGCCAAGGTGATGGAAATCATCGAAGGCAGCAATCAAATGCAACAAATCATCATTTCCAAGGTCGGCTACCAGGAACACCTCCTGGCCAAACGGGCTGCCCGCCATCAGGGAGGCAAGAGCCGTGGGTGATTCAGCCCGCCGTGAACACAAGATCAAATGCGTGGTCTGGGATCTGGACAACACCCTGTGGAACGGAACCCTGCTCGAAGACCAACAGGTGACCCTGTTTCCCCAGACCCTCGCCACCATCAAAACCCTGGATGAACGGGGAATCCTCCAGTCCATCGCCAGCAAAAACGATGCGGACCTGGCCCTGGCCAAACTGGAGGAATTCAATCTGGATGAATATTTCATCTACCCCAAGATCAACTGGAACCCGAAATCCGCCTCCGTCGAACAAATCGCCAAGGAAATCAACATCGGACTGGACACCATCGCCTTTGTCGATGACCAGCCCTATGAACGCGAAGAGGTGGCCTTTTCCCAACCCAAGGTGCTTTGCATCGATGCCCGGGAAATTGGCCGGATTCCAGACATGCCGGAAATGCAACCCCGGTTTGTCACCGACGACTCCCGCCGCCGGCGGCACATGTACCAAAGCGACATTCAGCGCAACCAGGTCGAAAAAGCCTTCACCGGTCCCCAGGACGCCTTTCTGCAAACCCTGGCGATGGTGTTCACCATAGCCCCCGCCAAGGAAGAAGACCTGAAACGGGCTGAAGAGCTGACCGTCCGTACCAATCAACTCAACACCACCGGTTATACCTATACCTATGACGAATTGAACTTTTTCCGGCAATCCAAAGACCACCTCCTGCTGGTGGCCACCCTGGATGACAAATTCGGCACCTATGGCAAAATCGGTCTGGCCCTGATCACCTGTGACAAGACCGTCTGGCGCATCAAACTGTTGCTGATGTCCTGCCGGGTCATGGCACGAGGCGTCGGCTCGGTCCTGATCAACCACATCCGCAACGAAGCCCGGCGACACGGGGTACGCCTGGAAGCCGAAATGCTCACCAACGACCGCAACCGGATGATGTACATGACCTACAAATTCACCCATTTCACGGAAATAAACAAAGAAGGAGAACTGATCATCTTTGAAAACGATCTTTCCAAGGAACAAAAATTTCCGGATTTTTTGCAGGTCGTCACAGGCTGAAAATGCGACCCGACCAAAAATACGGATGAATTTCAACATTAACCACATGAATGCACGCGGCCATGACATCCACGCCGATCCGTAAAACCGGTGAGGAATTGACTTGCTTTCCGACAGACAACAGGATATCTCTGTACAATAGTCAGGAAACGTGAAAAAAAGACAACCGGGTGCATCATTTCAGTGTGGTGTGCCCTATGCCCACGAATCCGGTTTGGCAGGATGCCACTCCCCCTCTTCGGGTATGGATGCCAGGCCCTTGTGCAGACCCGTTGGTGTCGTGATCGGGTAGACAGGCAGGTTATCTGGATGCGTGAATATTCACATTTTTTGCTGCGCCAGATCACGCCCGATTGATGACAATCAAGCGGATACGGTACAGTTCGATCAGATCAATCAACACGTTCGCAGGAGGTTTTTATATGGAAGCAGCCACGGCTCAAGAAGCCACGATCAACTACCAGGAGCGGTCCAATGATGCGGACAAGATCATCCGCAACTATGCCATCGGTTCCGCCGCCGCCGGTGCCATCCCCGCTCCCGGCATTGACCTGGCCGCCATCACCGCCATCCAGTTGAAGATGCTCCACAGCCTCTCCAACCTGTACAATGTTTCATTCAAAAAAGAGCTGGGCAAAAGCGCCATCGCCTCTTTGTTGACCGGCGTTGTCCCCCTGGCCTCCCGCCAAACCATCTCCAGCATCATCAAAGCAGTACCTCTTGTTGGACCCATGGTTTCCCTGCTGACCATGCCGGCCCTGAGCGGTGCATCATCCTATGCCATCGGCAAGGTGTTCATGCAACACTTTGAATCCGGCGGCAACTTTCTGACGTTCGATCCCGCCAAAGCTCGCGGTACCTTCGAAAAAGAGTTGGATAATGGCAAGGAAATGATCGCTGCGGCCAAAACCGACGATAAATCCAAAGTCGATCTCCCTTCATTCTCCTCCGATAAATCCTCCACACCCAAAAAGACCATCTGACCGTTGCGTATCCACACTGGCAGGCCGACCCGTTCGGCCTGCCGGTTTTTATTCATTGATATGCATTCATGCCATAAACCATTCATGCTCTGAAAATCGGGTTTGGTCAAGTCATGTATCTGGCACAAAGACTTTTGGAGTTTATTGACAAGGAGAGCGAGCGACCCAAGGGTAAATTAATTTTTTTAGCAGTCGTATCTGGTATTTCCAACTGTGTTCTGCTGGGTATCATCAATCATTCGGCAAGTTTGGCCATCAAGGGCGATTTGCAGTTGGAACCTTTTTTGTTGTACGTCGTGTTTCTCTTCCTTTTTATTTATACAAAAAATTATGCCTTGACCCAGGCGTCCATCATGGTCGAGGAAATTCTGCGCAAGGTCAGGGTTCGGATCATTGAAAAAATTCGTCACAGCGAACTGATCAATATTGAAAAATTTGGTCAGTCTGTCCTCTTCAACAATCTCTCCCAGGCAACGATCCTCATATCACAAAGCTCGAACATGATCTTCGCCGCCATGGGAGCCGGGGTCATGATCTTCTTTGCCATGTTTTATATTGCCTGGATGACCATGAATGGCTTTATTCTGACTGGAGTGGCCCTTGGCATGGGAACCTGGGTCTTTCTGAGCAAGCGGAAATCAATCATCGACGACCTTGAAAAAGCCGTGCAACAAGAAACCGTGTTTTTTGAAACATTCACCCATAGCTTGCAGGGGTTTTCTGAGATAAAATTAAACAAACTCAAAGGGGACGATCTTTTCCATCATCAAAAATTGATTGCCTACGATGTGGAACGCTACAAAAGGCAGGCAGGCGTCAACTCCGTGTTTGTTTTTACTTTTTCACAAATATTTTTATATATTTTGATCGGCAGCGTCATATTCATCTGGCCGGTGTTGGACTCGACACCCCCCGAATATACCATCAAATTGACCGCATCCATCCTCTTCATCATCGGCCCCATCGACATGCTCGTGGGTTCCCTGCCCCTGTTCATCAAGGCCGACGTGGCCGTGGATAACCTGCGCAATCTGGAAGAAATGCTTGATAAGGCAACAAAATGGAGCGAACCCGAGGGCTATGTATTCAATCCCCACCCAACATTCGACAACATTCAGTTGGAAAATGTTCATTTTAGTTATACAGACAGTGATGGAGTCGCCACATTTACGGTTGGACCAATTGATCTTAATATTAACAAAAATGAAATTTTGTTTATCGTAGGCGGTAACGGCAGTGGAAAATCAACCATCCTGAAGCTGCTCACCGGACTTTATCATCCTTTGAAGGGAAGGATATTGATTGACGGAAAACCCCTCAACGAGAACAACTATATTAACTATCGAGAATTGTTCTCTGTCATCTTTACAGATTTTCATTTGTTTGATCGATTTTATGGCATCAAAGATATTGACAAAAAGTATGTTCAATCATTATTAAAAATGATGGATATTGACAAGAAAACCAAGTATGTTGACGGGGCTTTTGTCAATTTGAAACTTTCTACCGGCCAACGCAAGCGACTGGCTTATATTTCTGCCCTTCTGGACAACAAGGAGATTTACATATTTGACGAATGGGCAGCCGATCAAGATCCTAATTTCAGGAAATATTTTTATGATGTGTTGCTCCCAGAGTTGCGCGAGAAAGGCAAAACAATTATTGCTGTGACGCATGATGATAAATATTTCTACGCAGCGGATCGAATATTAAAGATGGACGAAGGACGTTTTATTGATTATGAATACCACAAATAACATAAAAACGCTTTTTGCGTTGCCATTTGCCGGTGGAAGCGTTTATTCTTATCGGCCATTGCAGGTATTGTTGCCGAAAAATTTGAATTTTATTTCGCTGGAACTACCCGGGCATGGACAACGTATTCGCGAGCCTCTTCTGACCGACCTGGATGCCATGGTGGATGATATTCTTACCCAAATGCGCCCAGACCTGGATGGCTCACCCTATGCCATCTATGGACACAGCATGGGAGGCCTTCTATCCTATCTGCTGTTGCATCGCCTCGGCAGCGTGGGTGTTCCCTTGCCCGTGCATTGGGTGGTCAGCGGGGCCAGATCTCCTTCCCGGATCCATCGCTCGCGCCGTCAAGCCACCCTCTCCCGTGAGGCCTTCTTCTCTGTCCTGAACCGACTGGAAGGCTTGCCGCGCGAGGTTTTGGCAGACCGCGAACTCATGAATTTTTTTGAACCCATCCTGCGGGCCGATTTCCAGGCTGTTGACGATTACCAACATCGTGCCCGCCCCCCATTGACCATACCCCTGACCGTTCTCCATGGCACCAACGATCAAATGGTCAATGATGCAGAAATCGCCGGATGGGCCACCGAAGTGACCGGAGAAACCGAATTTTTCCGCTTTTCCGGCAACCATTTTTTTATCAGTACACACGCAATCGAAGTGGCCAGAATATTTGAACATATTTTGATACTTCCAGATCATGTCTGAGAGGCTGTCCATGAACTCTCTAAAAAAAATTGGAAAGAAAGATTTTATTGGGGCTCCGCCCCAAACCCCGCCAAG
>JADGCO010000004.1 GCA_015228935.1 Magnetococcales bacterium
CACAGCCCTTCCTCCTGGACCTCCATCCCAGTTTTTCATTCGTTTTTATTGAAATCAACATGTTATCAGACAGCCTCTGACATTCCTGGTTTGGCGACTCAAGACATATCGAAAAAAATTCGACATGCCAAATCAGTACGGTTGGTTTACAAAACAGTTGGTTGATTGTTCAAACGGCACACCTGTCCCGAGCCGGATGTCCAGGTGAAGAAGGATTTGTTGTCGAATCCGCGCCAGAAGGATGTGTCTGACGAAAGTGTGAAACCCGTGCTGATATTCTGGACATAATCATTGCCCATTTTTTCTGTCGGTGCCCATTTGCTTTGGGTTGAGGTCAGGATTTTTTGGGCCTGTTTCTTTTCAGTCGGCAGATGCACTTTATCTGTGGCTTTTTTCTTGGCAGGTGTTTTATCAGCGGTCACTTTTTTCTTTTCTGTTTTGGCTTTCGTGTCGGATTTTTCAGGTTGGGTTTCGGATTTTTTGGCTGGCGTTGTGACCGGTTGCGGGGTGTCAGTATCATCCTGGGTGGTGCTGCTGGCTTCTACAGGTTCCTTTTCGAGTTCCGCAACAGCAAATTTGTACTCATCCATACGTTTGTTCATGCCAGTGCGCACCCTGTCCCAAACCACGGCATCCTTGGCAGCCAAGCTTTTCACGAAAGCCATTTGCGATTCGGCGTCGGGTCTTGAAATTCTTTTGGCCTTCAGATCGGCCCGGATTTTATTGGCTGTCTGGGTACGGCAGGAGATCAATTTTTTCAAGGCTTCCTGGGTTTTGTCGATTTCCTGTCCATCCTTGATCATGTCGTTTTGGAGATCGAGGACGGCCTGATCCTGTCCCTGCTGGACCTTGCTTGCCCAATAGCCACCCAGGGCACCCACGGCGGCCCCGGCAGCGGCTCCCCACAAGGCACTCTTGACGTCGCCTTTCATCAAGGCACCCAGTCCGGCACCAGCCACCGCGCCGACCACGGCCCCTTTCAGCATGTCTTCGCCGTAATAATCTCCCGTTGAATCCAGTGCCACCAGATTGGCCCGACACCCATCCCGGCCATCATCCGGCCCGATTCTTTGCTCCTGGGTTGAAACACCCACGGCATTGATGGCTTGACCGGTCGTCATGCACCCCTCCAACTGCATGCCGACAAAACAGGCCAGGATAAACGAAGCACCGGATCGACGGGCAAGATGATGACACCAGGCACTCTTGGATAATAACGTTGCCCTGTTCTTTGGATAAGATTCTGTTAATCCAGATTGTTTCATTTTTGTTCCTTTTTCATGTCAAGACTCATGACCACGATTTTCAACCCATTGTCAGCCAGATTATCATTTTGAAGGGTGTGAACGATATGGGATATCGACGACGGGGCAGAACGGATTGAATTAAATCATTGTACAAATAATTGATTGGAAAAGAAACCCCGCCAAATTCATGTATGTCCAGGCAGAGTGACAATGACTGAGGTCAACCCGGCTTGTGAACAATCCAGTTCGATGGTACCGCGCTGGGTTTTGGCGGAGAGCCAGGCCGAGTAGGTCCCCAGGCCTGTGCCGCGTTTTTTTCCGGATGTGACATATTTTTCAAAAAATCGGTCTCTGATGTCATAAGGAACTTCGCCTTGATTGGTGATCCGGATGGTGCAGGTGCTGTCGATGGAAGCAAGAGCAATGGTGATTGTTCCCATGTCGGGGGAGGCTTCGATGGCATTCAGGATCAGGTTGGAAAACAGGGGATGGCAGAGCATTCTTTCACCAATCACCATGAATGGAGCATGTCTGTCCAGGCCATCTGCACGAGAAATATGGATGGTGACACCCTTGGGTTTGGCATGCCTTACCATATCGTTGCTGACCCGTTCCAGAACGAGCATCAAATCAAATTTTTCAGGTTCGAGCTGATAATTTCCTGTTTCAATCCTGACCAGATCGAGGGAGCGGTTGATCATTTCCAACATGGAATAGGCGCTCTTTTCCATCATGCTGACGATGGAGCGTTGTTCTTCGGTCAAATTTTCGCCACTCATGAGCAGGACTTCCGGAAGACCGATCAGACCCGAGAGGGGACCTTTGAGATCGTGCCGGGCCATTTGTTCGATGTCTTCGCGCAGGCGGAGGGCGGTTTGCAGTTCTTGATTTTTGCGCTGCAAATCTTTTTGCGCTCTGTGCAAGGCGATGGTATTGCCAACCCGGGCCAGGACGACCATCGGATTGCTGGGTTTGCGGATGTAATCAACGGCACCCAGTTCCAGGCCGATGGTTTCGTCGGCGGTGCCGTCCATGGCCGTGAGGAAGATGATGGGAATATCCCGGGTATCGGGATTGTTTTTGAGACGGCGGCACACCTCATACCCATCCATTTTGGGCATGACGATATCCAACAGGATCAGGTCCAGCCCCCCCAGATCCGCAATCTTCAGGGCCAACAAACCATTGGTAGCCACCTTGATGGTAAACCGGGTCCCCAGAATACTGCGAATGACATCAATACTTTCCGGTTGATCATCGACCAGCAGAACGACGCCTTCCTTCGCACCATGCGCAGGATCGACACCCCTGCCGGTTGCAGGAACGGATTTGATTTCCATATTCCTGAACCACGGTGCAGATTGATCTGGTTCCATAAGGGGAAGAGGGTGATTCATCAATGATCATTCCAGAAAATTGGTGGCGTTGCGATTGTCAGGTTGACAGACATGCATGGTCCACGGGATCACCCGTCCTGAAACTGTTGCATGATTTCCAGAATGTCTGATTTCAAATCCATGAACATGGCTGCCAGATTCGGGTCAAAATGTTCTCCTGACTCCTTGTTGATCAAATCCATTGCATCATCGACTGTCCAGGCCTTTTTGTAGGGGCGCACGGAGGTCAAGGCGTCGAACACATCGGCCAGGGCCGTGATTCTGCCTTCCAGAGGGATATCCGCGCCGCGCAATTTTCTCGGATACCCCTTGCCATTCCATTTTTCATGGTGGGTGTAGGCGATCAGGCGGGCCATGCTCAGCAGTTTTGAAGGTTGCTCGCCAATGATTCTGTAGCCCTTTTCCGCATGGCTCTTGATGATGTCAAACTCGGCTTCAGTCAATTTTCCTGGTTTCAGGAGAATCTGGTCAGGAATGCCAATCTTGCCAATGTCATGCATCATGGCAGCATACATGATTTGTTCAGATTCAGGTTCGCTCAATCCGGCTTTCAAGGCCAGAATTTTGGTGAAGCGGCTCATCCTGATGACATGCAGGCCTGTTTCATTATCCCTGAATTCGGCGGCACGACCCAATTGGCGAATGACCTCGATCCGGGTTTCTTCCAGTTCCATGGAACGCAGCTTGAGCTGCGCGGTACGCAATTCAACCTGGTCAGACAATAATTTTCTTTTGTCACTGAAAGCCAGATGCGTTTTGATGCGTGCCAGAACGATGGGAAGGCTGACGGGTTTGGTCAAATAATCCGCTGCACCAAGTGCAAAGCCGAAGGTTTCATCTTCCACGTCTGATTTGGCGGTCACGAACAGGATTGGAATATCGCGGGTTCGTTCATCCTGTTTGAGCAGACGGCATACTTCATAGCCATCCATTTCGGGCATCATGACATCCAGGAGGATCAGATCAGGAGGTGTCGGAGAGAGAGCAATTTTCAGGGCAAGGCGACCATTCGTGGCAATCTGGAGTCTGTATTCCGGGCTGAGAATGTTTTTCAATACATCGAGATTTTCCGGTGTATCATCCACGACCAATATTGTTTTTCTTGGATCCTGTGCTTTTGAAATCATGATTGTTTTCCAAGGTCAATTCCGGACTCGGTTGCCAACTGGCGCAATGCAGCAAGGCCTGCTTCAAAATCATAACGTTCCAGGTGACCTTGCAGTTCCATGAAGTGATTGCGCATGCCGTCTGTATAGAGCAGACCATCCAACTTGTTAATGATATGTTCCACTGAGGCATCATATTCAAGTAATAGTTTTTCAGCTTCACGCAAATAATTGGCCAAATTCAGCAAATTTTCTTCAGATATATTGTTGCAGAATTCTGTGTGGTGAGTATCGATTGCGGGAGTATTTTCCCCGGCCTGGGAAAAAAAGTTCCGGATGGTTCCGATAACGTGATCCAATTCCCTGGTGGCTGTTTCCAGAAATGGGGAGACCTCTTCGGTGGTACAGCGATTTTTCGCTTTTTGTTCAATATTTCCAGCCAGATTCCACAGGTCAGTGATGCCCAGGGTGCTGGCAACTCCCTTGAGCGTGTGGGCCGTATGGGCAAGGGAATCCATTTTACCGGCACGCAGATCATGCACCATTTTCTGCCCCATTTTTTCCTGATTGCAGATAAATTTGCGCAAGACTTTATAATAAAGATCGATGTTTCCGCCAACGTTACGCAGACCTGAGCGAACATCGATGCCTGGCAGATGAGGAATGTCAGCAATCTGCTGTATTGTCGGGCTGTTGTTGGGCACCCTCTGGGAAGGGAGCAGATGCTGGTTGGCTGAGGATGAAGCCGGTTTCACCCATTTGCGCAATACATCGAACAGGATGTTGGGGTGGATGGGCTTGGCAACATGATCGTTCATTCCGGCACCAATACACTTTTCCCGGTCTTCAACCATGGCGTTGGCCGTCATGGCAATAATGGGTACATCAGCATGATTCACGTCGGTTCGAATCATTCGGGCTGCGGTCAGACCATCCATGACGGGCATTTGCAGGTCCATCAGGATGGCATCAAAATGTCTTTTCTGTGTTGCTGCGACGGCTTCTTCCCCATTTTCTGCCAGTGTAACGCAAATGTTGGCCTGTTCCAAGAGTTCGCGAGCCACTTGCTGATTGATTTCATTATCCTCGACCAGAAGAATATGAATATTATTCAATTTATCAATTTCACCAAGTGACCGGGGCAGATCAACAGCCATCTGATTGTTCTGGAGATCAGATTCATTCCTTGCCTGATTTTCGACCAGCTTGTTCAGCCGAACATGAAAAATAAATTGACTTCCCTGCATGGGTTCGCTTTCGACACGAATGGAACCGCCCATCATTTCCACCAACCGCTTGCTGATGGCCAGACCCAGACCTGTGCCACCATATTTGCGCGTGGTCGAAGCATCTCCCTGGAAAAATTCCTGGAACAGATTATTTAATTGTTCACGGGTCATACCGATACCGGTATCGGATACGGCAAACTCCAGAATCACATGATTATTTGTTTTTTCACAAACATGCGTCACAACCTTGACCTGTCCATGATGGGTGAACTTGACTGCATTGCCGATCAGATTGGTCAGGATCTGTCCCAACCGGAAAGGATCCCCCAACAGAAAAGGGGGAATGTCATCTGCGGTGTCCAGAATCAGTTGGATTCCTCTTTCCTGGCACTGAATCGTAAAAATATCTTGCAGGTTGGCCAATAAATCTCCTATCACAAATTTTTCCTGCACCATGGATATTTTTCCGGCCTCGATTTTGGAAAAATCCAGAATGTCGTTGAGCAGGTGCATGAGGGAGTCGGCGCTGGATTCAACTTTTTTCAAATAATCGGTTTGCTGCGGGGTCAGATTGGTTTTGAGGCACAAGTTGGTCAGGCCCATGATGGCATTCATGGGGGTTCTGATTTCGTGGCTCATATTGGCCAGAAATTCACCTTTGGCCCGACTGGCGGCCAGGGCTTCATCCTTGGCTTTGATCAGGTCTGCTTCCATGTTTTTGCGGGTGGTGATTTCACTGACCGTACCGACCATGCGGGTGACACGTCCCTGGGCATCCCACTCCACAGCAGCCCCTTTGGAGTGAACCCAACGGATACCTCCATCCAGAGGAATGATGCGGAACTCCAGATCATAGGAGTCTATTTCACCGTTTCGGTAACGTTCGCCATTTCGAAGGACCCAATCCCGATCATCCGGATGAAGTCGGGCAACCCAGTCATCGCGTAAACGTTGCCTGTTATCCCATGAAAAACCGTAAATCATGGCCTCAATGGGGTCAATCACCTGTTCACCCGTGATAAAATTAATGTCCCACAAACCCAGTTTGCCATTTTGAAGAGCCATTTCCAGGCGTCTGGCACTTTTTTCCACCTCTTCCTTGGCTTTGACGAGTTCTGTTTGAACCTTTTCCAGGGCGTCCAGATATTTTTTTCGTTCGGTTATATTGCGGATCACACCAACGGTTCCCATGTAACGACGTGTCCGGTAATGGGTGTCATTGCCGATTTCTCCGTAGATGCCAGAACTGTTGACTTCCACATTGATCACGGAATCACTGAACGAGTTGACGGCGTCTGATTCAACCGATTGGCCCGCCTTGGTTTTTAACCGGATTTGCAGGGCAGTTGTCATCCTCAAACCGGTACGACGTTCATCGAACACTTTGTGACACTCAGGATTGGATACTCCAGGTTTAACTTCCTGCAATACACCGTCAAGGGTAGAACGATAAATATCCGTACTGTCGATGATGGTCGAAAAATGCCGGCCAATCAGTTCAGACGGATGGTAGCCAAGCATTTCCACAGAATTGTTCAAGAAGGTAAAATTTCCATTTTCATCAATTTTATAAACAATATCCGGCAGCATTTGAACCAGGCTCCTGAAGCGTTCTTCCGATGCGACGAGCTGTTCCATGTTGCAGGTCAATTTTTCATTGATTTCCTGTAATCTTCTGTTATTGCTTTCCAGCTCCCTATGCGCCTCCCGCAAGGAAAAATGGGTTTTGATACAGGTTCGGACAATGGGGGGGGTAATGGGCTTGAAAATATAGTCGATACCACCGACCTGAAATCCCTTAATCTCTTCCTCGGTGCTTCTCTTGGTGGTGATGAAGATGACAGGAATTTCCCTGGTGGCATGGTTTGCCTTGAGTTGCCGGCACACCTCGTAGCCATCCATCCCGGGCATGATGACATCCAAAAGAATCAAATCCGGATGGGGTTTCATGGCAGCCAAATCCAAGGCAAGCCTGCCGTCGTTGGCCAACAGGATTGTATAATCTTTTTTCAGAATGGCTTTTAACAAATCCAACATTTCGCTGGAATCATCAACAATCAATATGGTTGGTTTCGATGAATAATCTGACATGGAAGTTGTTCCAGACTCTTGAATAAAATGTTTAGACAGCCGCAAACCTGGAAAAGTGCCGATCTGAAAAGGAATCTGTTTCTTTACTGAAGCCGGCTGGAAACAGTATCATATTCAATCAAGTCCGGCCAACTTCAATGAATGGACGGATTCCCTGGATGAAAGGTCATCTTGTTGTTGATTGCAATGGTGCGAAAGCGGCAATAATGCGTCATGCCGGGATCCGAAGAGTTGACCAGGGCAATCATGCCAATCTGAATGTCAGTATAATAGAAGAAAACCATCATACTACCTGGAATGGCACAAGTGCCATGGATAAATGTTTTGTCGTCATCAAGCTTCAGCATTAAAAAATCATGTGAGCCGAAGGATAGGTTGAAATAGTGCTTGACTGCCTTCTTGATGATGTCCATGAGCTGTTTGTTATTGGTTTTTTTTGACTTGGCCACGAAATCCACATGCAAGGCCAGATCGTCCATAAAAAATTTGAATGGATCACAAAGATCACTGGCGGATTCAACCGACTGACGCAAAGTGGCAACCAGTTCAGAAAAATTTTTCACGATTCAACTCCATCAGATTTGTTACACAGTTTCAGGGTCAGTTAGTTTGATTTTCAGGAGTTTCTCCCATCCTTGTTTCTAATCCAAATTACCCTTGAAAGCAAACCATGATTTTGGCATTTGCAGCAGTTCGGTCCATGCAGCACGGATCAGCGTTGTTCCAGAAGTTTCAGGCACTGGTTCATCTTGATTTGTAATCAGTAGGCTATCGTGCAGCAGCACCTGTTCATTCATTTCAGGAGCGAAATAAATTAACGGCATGGGGTTCGCTTCATACCCCGCCAGGTCTGTCCTGGACCTGCCAGGGAGCCAAGCACCCTGGACCCCGTTTTCGCCAAGCCCCTGCCCATGGCCGAAACAATGATCATGGCCATCAAGGCCATCATTTTATAATTACTGGCGGCAATTCGACACAGAGGGTTGTGCCATCCGTGTCGGATGTTGTGAAACTGATTTTGCCACCCAGGGTTTCAGCCATCAATTTGGCAGAATAGGCACCAAGTCCCGTCCCGCCTTTTTTACCGGATGTAGAATACTTTTTAAAAAAATTATTCCGGATATCGTGAGGAATACTTCCGAAATTGTGAATCTTGATTTTATTCAGGCTTCCCCGTTCCATGCGCACAGTAATGACTTCACCAGATGGAGAAGCTTCTATGGCATTCCGAATTAAATTGCTCAGCATGGAATAACAAAGAGTTTCTTCACCGAGAATTAAAAATTCTTCTTTGGAAGACGTCGGTTGATCATCGACAAACAATTCAAACCGTAAATTTTCAAATTGAATCAGATCGTTTCCTGAAACACAAATTTTGTTAACAAGACTGACAATATCAACGGGTATGGGATCAAAAGAATATGTTCCTCTTTCCATTTTAAATAAATCGAGAGAAAGATTAATCATGTTTAATAATATATTCCCCGAATCCTGGATAATATGGAATAATTTATTGTGTGAATCACTCAATGTTAATTCGTATTTTAAATAATCAACAAATCCGAGCATGGCATATAATGGAGATTTCAGATCATGGCGCATGATCCGGTCAACTTCCTCACGAAGTTCTTCGGCCTTGCGCAGTTCCTGATTTTGACTTTCAAGTATTTTTTTTTGTTTTTCAAGAGTTTTTTTGGCATTTATCAGGCCAAGATGCGTCTTGACTCTGGCCTTGACCACAGCCGGAACGACTGGTTTGGAGATAAAATCCATCGCTCCAAGTCCCAAGGCATAGGTTTCGTCGGTTGCATCATTTTTTGAAGTGACAAAAATCACTGGAATATCGCGGGTATTTTCGTTGGCCTTGAGGTGTGTGCAAACTGTAAAACCATCCATATCCGGCATGACAATATCCAACAGGATCAGATCCACAGAAACCGATTCAGCTATTTCCAAGGCTCGAATACCATCGGTCGCTATACTGATGGCATACTCATCAGCCAAAAAGGCGGCCAATATTTCAATATTTCCTGGCACATCGTCCACAATCAAAATACGCTGTGTATCATTGTTATCTGCCATGAAACTCCTCCGCTGATTCCTGAAATAAAAAAATTATTAATAATTTGTATTTTCAAACAATTTTAACAATTTATCCAGGGATGCGCGGGCTTTTTTATAAGAAAAAGATTGAAGAAATTCTTCCAGAAGCTCCAATTCCACTCTTGCTTCCAATGAAACTGTCCCGAGCATGGGTTTAATGTTATTGAAAGCACGCATGGTATTAAAGTCAGCCTTGTCAATCAAGGGAAATAATTTTTTCAATTGAGTAACAGCCGTTTTCAAATCAACAGGATGTTTTTCTCTGTGTGCCTCATTGGTTGTATTGCTGTCAGTAAGGGCCAATATTTGTCTGTTTTTCAGGCTTTCTATACTCTGCAACACCTCATTGAGAGCGTTTTCAAAGTTTTTCAGCAACCTTGGCCACTCTTTTTGCTGATTTTCCTTGACCCCTGTTTCAAATGCCATTGCAGCACGAAACAGACTGTGAGCCGACACATTACCAGCAATTCCCTTGATGGTATGAAGTAATATTTTGGCAGATTCTGCATCGGTTTGTCGGTGACCACCAAGATAGGTCTGGATACGTTTGGCTGATGTGGAAAAATTTTTCTGGAATCCAGACAAGACGGAGAGCAAAACCTGAAAGTTGCCGTTGATGCGCTCCAAGGCTGAAGCGATATCAATGCCGGGCAGTGCATTTGGGAAAATGCCCGTATCAAAGGTTGTCGGTTTTCGGGTTGCAGAGACCACGGGCTGCCGTTCTTGATGTTCGGGGGGAATCCACTTTTCCAAAATTGTGAACAGTTGAATTTTATTGATGGGTTTTGAAATATAATCGTTCATACCAAATTTAATACATTTTTCCCGCACCTCGGTCATGGCATCCGCTGTCAAGGCTATGATAGGCAATTTTTCAAATCCTTTCAATTCTCGAATATACTTTGTTGCCGAATATCCATCCATCTCAGGCATGTGAATGTCCATCAAAACGATATCATATGATTTACCATGGAGCATGGTAATGGCTTCCAGGCCATTATTGGCCAATTCCACGATGACGCCGATACTTTCCAGCAACTCTTTAATAAATTGCTGGTTGAGAATATTGTCTTCGACAAGCAAAACCGTGGCACCGCCGACCCGTTGAGAAATTCCAGAATGGTCAACAATGTCATTTCCGAACAAAATATCCTTGGCAACAGTCTTGTCAAATATTTTCATGATGGTGTTAAAAAGAACGGAACAATTTACCGGTTTGACAAGAATGGCATTTGCCTTATGATCGTTTTGAGTTTGCCTGTCTGTCAATTTATTATTGTGTGTTTCTGTAAGCAGGATAATTTTTGGAGGTGAACCGGTGAGAAACAAATCTGTCATTTTGCGAAGCATTGTGAAACCATCCATTTCCGGCAGGCGACAATCGATAAGTATCAGTTGAAAGGGATCCTGATTATTGATTCCAGCCTGAATGGCTTCCATGGCTTCTTCTTCAGAAGAGACCGCTGTCGTTTCAAACCGAAAAAGTTGCATGAGTTGTTGCATCGATTCACGAGCTGTCGGGCGATCAACGATCACGAGAGATTTCAAGGCATGCAAGTCATTTGGCAACAACAGGGCATTTTCAATTATTTCATCCTTTTGCTGTTTCACCTTGACCGTAAATCGAAAATGGCTGCCGTTTCCCGGGATGCTTTCCACCCAGATATGCCCCTCCATCATTTCCACAAGGCGTTTACTGATGGCGAGACCCAACCCACTGCCACCAAACTTGCGGGTGATGGAACCATCTGCCTGGACAAATGGTTCAAACAATTGTGATATCGAGTCTGCGGTCATGCCAATGCCCGTGTCCCGAACAGAAAATTCCAGGACAATGTAATCGGACGTGTCGCTCCTTTCGATCAATTTTACTTTGACTTCGACCTCTCCCTGTTTTGAAAATTTTATGGCGTTGGCAATCAGGTTGGATAGAATTTGTTCAAGTCGTAAATCATCGCCATATAATATGTGCATACATTCCGATGAAAAATTAAAAATCAACTCGACACCTTTTTTTTCGGCCTCGGCACCAAATAAATCAGCCAAACGGTCGAAAATATTTCGAATTATAAATTTATTTTTTTCAAGCTCTAATTTATTAGCCTCAATTTTTGAAAAATCGAGAATATCATTGAGGATTCTCATCAATGCACGAGAAGAGTGTGTAATTTTAGTTAAATAATCTTTCAATTTTGGTTGCATGTCACATTGCAAAGCCAAGTCAGTCATGCCAAGAATGACATTCATGGGGGTCCTGATTTCATGGCTCATGGTAGCCAAAAAGTTGCTTTTAGCTTGCGAAGAGGCCATTGCCCGATTATGTGCTTCATCTAACGCTTTCTTTAAGCTTATTTTTTCATAACATCGTTCTATATGTGTATTAAATTCATTCAAATTGAGCGGTTTCATTAAGTAACTAAAAGCTCCAAGATTCAGTGCGGCAATAGCATATTCCATCTCGCTGTTGCCGGTAATAATAATAGATTGAAGATCAGGTAATATTTTGGAAGCCTGGGCAAGAACCTCCAAGCCATCCATGTCGGGCAAACCAATATCCGTAACCAACAAATCAATGGGATGTGTGTTTATAATATTTAATGCATGAACACCTGTAAATGCTGTGAATACATTGTATAATTTGTTTGATAAAAAATTTTCTAAAATATTTACTATTTCAGGCTTGTTATCAACAATAAGTATTTTTATTAAAGATCTTATTTTATCTGAAACAAGATCAGAAATTGTTTTATTTTGGTAAGGGTCCGTTTTTGAAATATGGTATTTATTAAATTTTTTTATCAAATCACTCCGGTCAATATCTGGCTTTTTAGCATCACATAATGATTGATCAATAAAATATCTTTCCTTATCTATGTTTGCAGGATAGATGGGAATTATTTTATTATAAGACAAGGCTTCAGAAAGGGCTGACGAAATTTCGAGAAGTGAAACAGGTTTAATAAAAATACGCCGAAATCCACTTTCCAGTATTTGCTCTTCGGAAATCGATTCGCTATAACCAGTGCAAAGAAAAACAGGAATATTTGGATGAATTTTCATGATTTCCATGCCCAACGAGTTTCCGAGCATTTTTGGCATGGTCTGATCAGTTATGACGGCATCAAAAGAGTTGGGAGTATCCTTGAATTTGGCCAAGGCTGTGAGAGGATTTGTCAAACCGACGACCGTATAGCCAAGGCCCGTCAGCATTTTTCCCCATATTTCTACAATGGACATTTCGTCATCTACAAACAGAATTCTGCCGCTGCCTTTTTTCAAGTTAATAGAGTCGTCTTCAATAAAAATTTCTTTATGTTGTTCGATGGCCTCCGGAATATAGATCCGGAATTCCGCCCCCTGTCCAAGCTCACTTTCAACATGGATCACACCTCCACAATCGTGAATTGCTCCATAAACTACAGAAAGTCCCAAGCCTGTTCCTTTGTCTTTTTCTTTCGTGGTAAAGAATGGATCAAACATGTGCTTTTGTACTTCGGCGGATATTCCCGGACCGGTATCCCGAACCGTGATGGAGAGATATGGACCTGGGGTGATTGATAACCGTTGGGCCTGGTCAGCCAGGATTTGGCAACGTTGCATGCCAACAGTCAGAGTCCCTCCTTTTTCACCCATAGACTGACCGGCATTTGTGCAAAGATTCATGATCACTTGATAAAATTGAATGGAATCAGCATATATTTGCGCTTCTTCATCATGGATTTCGTTTTGAATATGAATGGTCGCTGGAAGCGTGGAGCGCATGAATCTCAACACTTCCCTGATCAGGGGAACTGGACTGAGTCGTATTTTGTTTTTTTCGGCTTCCCGGCTAAAGGTAAGAAGTTGACGCACCAAATCCCGGCCTCTGGTTGCCGCAGCCTGAATATTTCTTGTTACATCTTCCAGATTGCTCAGCTTCCTTTTTCCGAGTTCGGCATTTCCGGTGATGATGCCAAGAATATTATTGAAATCGTGGGCAATACCTCCCGCCAGTGTTCCAATCGCTTCCATCTTTTGCGACTGAACAAGTCTCTGCTCCAAACGTTTTTTGCTCGATACATCCCGGATGATTGCTGAAAAATTCAAATTTCCCGAAACCTCCCAGGATGCAAGAGTCATTTCCAATGGAATTTCTTCGCCGTCTTTTCTCTTTCCAGACATGGTTAAAATTGTTCCTGGTTTGTATTTCATCATACCAGTTTTCTTAATGCTATCTATGGCATTATGGTGCGCGTTTGAATAAATATCTGGAATAAGAACAGATACGGATTTCCCGATTATTTCACTGGCAGAATATTGAAAAGTATGCTCTGCCCACCTGTTAAAAAAATGAATAATACCATTGAAGTCAATAGAAATAATGGAGTCTGTCGCTGACTCTGCAACAGCCTTGAATCGTTCTTCGCTCTCATTTGTTTCAGTTGCGATACGTTCAGCAATTTCCTTGACCAGTTTCCCATTGATTTCATCGATGGTTTTTTGAAATTGATTGTTTTTTTCCTCCATTTGCCACTGTTTTTCTTTTGTGGTCAAGTGGATTCGAATGCGCGCCAACACAATTTCTGGCGTCACGGGAACACGAATATAGTCAACAGCACCTGCCGCCAGTCCCTGTAGCTCACCTTGCAAGTGCGTATCGCTGGCAATCAATATAACTGGAATATCAGATGTTTGCATATTTTCTGCAAGGTGTCGGCAAAGTTCACGGCCATTCGAATCCGGCAACCTGGTATCTACAAGAATGAGATCAGGCTTGGGTTCAAGAAGGGAACGTTCAAGAGCCTGCTTGGCATTATGGACTGAATCGACCTGGAATTGCTCTGACAGCCTATCAACAAGAGTTGGCAGGCATATGGCTGTTTCACCAACCATCAAAATGAATTGCAATTTTTGTTTGATACTCATGTTGTACCCCGATCTATTTCTTTCGGCTGTTTTGTTTGCAGCGCTTTTTATGTAAAAATATATTTATTTTATTGCATTCAATGTGATTAATAAATCAAGAAACAAGATGACCTGCCTAATGCTTGTTATTTTGAACGTAAAATCATATTTAATAATATATTAACTAAAATAAATTAAAAAACGCTAATTAGTGATATTTTAGACTGTTTATTTATACCTCACAAAATTATTAATCAATAAACATTCGCTATAAAATTAGATAAGACTTGCCATTTAAAAAAATTGCGGCCTTGATCATCGTTTCGGCCATTTGGAAACAGTTTTGGAAACAATTTTTTGTTGAGTGGCTCTCGCCCCAAACTCCACCAGGACTCTGTCCTGGACCTGAAAAGTAACACCCACCCGGCATGCTTGCAACAGACCGGATATGAGCATGAAATTGCATAGGTTCCGAAATTATCCTGACAGATCGGTCCAAACGATGCGATGCCGAAATTGCTCTTACCCGGGGATAGACAAGGTTTACCTCATTTCAGTTCATGAATTTTGACAAATTATATTTTTTAAGACTTTGAGCAACGCTGTGGCGCAGAGCGAAACGTCCGGCTCTCCTGCTTCGCGACCATCTGGAAAGGGTAGGAAATTTTGACCGGTTCCCGAATTGTCAGCCGGATTGGCCCGGATGATGCTTAAGCTCAAGGCCTTTTTTGAATGTCCCGTCCCGGGTGGGGCAGGGGAGAACTGGTATCCAAACCCATGCGGCGTTCCAATAAACGCAAGGAGAGCAATATTTCGCTTAAACATCTTTGTCCGGCGTAATACCAGCCGGGCCAACCGTCGAGAATACCCCCCTTCAGGAACAAACAATTCATGAATACCAATAATGGTGCCACGACAATGCAACGACGCAGGCGATCCGGCCACCGAAGCGTTTGCCAAGGTGTGGCCAGAATATGCTCTGCTTCCAGACGCATATAACGGTCCTGGGCGAGCAGCCAATGGCTCAGGGATTTACGATCATCATGTTCGATGGGGTGACGCAACCGCTCCACTTGACCCACAATAGCCAGTGCCTGGGTGTGACCATCCTGATAATAACGACCACTGGCCCGTCGAAAAAGCACGACTTTTTCCGGATAAAGGGTTCCACGCAGGGGCCGACCCCCAATACAGTAACGAAATCCAGCCACAAATCCAACAGTACTCTGTGCCGGTCTCAATTCAGCAAGCTCCTGAACCAGGGCATCCGTGACCTGATAGTCTGCATCCAGTGCCAGAATCCAGGCATCTTCTTCAATGCCGGTCTCATGGACAGCAACATTCCATTGGTTGGCATGAAAATCAAACGCACGTTGCCGAAAATCCACATTGGCAAAGGCGCAGGCAATTTCCCGGGTGGTGTCGGTGCTGTCACTATCCAGAATCACGACCCGTCTGGCCCATCGCAATCGCTCCAGGGTTCGGCCAATATTCGGGGCTTCGTTGCGGGTCAGAATAACGGGGGTGATGGTTGGTAACATAAATATTCAAATATCATGCAGGCCGGTTGGTGCGTTCCATGAGCCAGATACCTGGCAATAATTTGGGTGTGGAAAATCCCCATGAACGGGATATTTCCTGGAGGTCAGACTCGCCAAAGCCTGAATGACATTCGATACACAAGGCATCCACACGGTTCAACCAGGCACACTGTTCTTTCAAGAGTATTTTTTCGTACCCCTCAATATCCACCTTGAGAAGCCCGATACGCTCCCATTGCAGTTTTTCCAGGACACTCTCCACAGTCATGGATTCAATGCGCAGGATTTGATTCGTAAAACGGTCTGAAGCCATACTTTCGCGAATGCGATGATCGGAATCCATAAGTGCAATTTCCATTTCCACAAAACCATCCTGAATTGCAACAGCACTCTGAAATACCGTGGCTGCAACCTGGTTCATTTGCAAATTTTCTCGCAGTAACTGTATATTACCTGGTATGGGTTCCAGGCCTGCCAGTTGTGCCTGAGGATAAACCTTGGAAAAATAAATCAACGTCAAACCAATATTTGATCCAAGATCAAGGATCGTTTTTGGGACAAACGACAAGGATAAATCATAAAAATGATGATGAAAAACTTCACCATGAATATAAAGATCAGATCCAAAATTATTGCGGATGACCAGCCGCAGAGGACCAACTGGATAGGGATATTTGAAATCAATATACCATTTCGTTCCAAATATTTTTTTAACCCATGGACGCTTTGAGCTGTACAGGCAGGAAAGATACTTGATGCGATCTATCAATACCGGACAGACATTACGAATAATATTATTGTTTGCACGAAATGTCTCTAAAATATTCATTTTTCATTTGTCGAAGATAAACTTCCACCTTTCTGCTCGTTTAACAGTTCCTGAAAAGGGCCGGGACGGTTGGTCAGTTCCTGCCAGGTTCCCTGGTCAACGATATGGCCATTTTTCAAAACAACAATCAGATCTGCATTGCGTATAGTTGAAAAACGATGTGCGATCATCAATATGGTAATGGATTTGGCCAGTTGGTCGATGGTTTGCTGCACCAAGCGTTCGGACTCGGAATCCAGGGCACTGGTGGCTTCGTCCAAAACCAACAATGCCGGTTCCCGGGCCAGGGCGCGAGCCAAGGCGAGGCGTTGTTTCTGACCGCCGGAAAGACGCATGCCCTGATCGCCAATGATGGTGTCGTAGCCTTCTGGAAGCTGCTGAATAAATTGATCGGCCTGGGCCATGCGGGCGTATTTTTGAATCAGTTCCTTGTCCAACGCTTCCTTGAATCCCCAACCAATATTGGCGGCAATCGTGTCGTGGAGCAAAAGCGTTTCCTGGGAAACATAGCCGATGGCACTCCGCCACGAGCCTGGATCGTAATTTGCCAGGGGAAGATCATCCAAATAAATTTGACCAACCTGGGGTCGCAAAAGCCCCATGATCAAATCCAGCAAAGTACTTTTGCCACTGCCTGATCCCCCTACCACGGCAATGGTTGACCCTTTGGGAATGTCGAGATGAATGTCTGTCAATACCGGATGGTTGGGAACATGGGAAAACCCCACCTGACGCAATTGAATTCCTTTCCCAAGACCCCGGAATGGGATACCCGTTCCCGGTTGCCATGTCTCTCGGTACATTCGGGCACTTTTCAGCAACTCCTCAACATTTTTCAATCCAGAAATATTGTTCAGAATATTAAAATATTGACCTGTGAACTGCTGAAGTCGCGGAAACAATCTGTAAAAAACAAACAATAATACAAGTATGTCGGGCAGGCCCATGCCGAGATGACGGATTCCGACATAAATTGCCAGACAGAGCTGAATGATCATGAACATTTCAAAAACAGCCCGATTCAAGGCTGGAAATATCACAGCACCATACCAGTTGTTGGCAACCCTGTCGGAAAAAAAATCTGATTTTTCAATAACTTTTTCTTCCATGGCGCTGGCCTTGATAATCTTGGCATTTTCCATGTATTCCAGAATCGCGCTCTTGTAATTGACATTATGGAGGGTAAACAGATTGCCAAGGTCAGAACCGAGGCTCAACAAACGGCGCATGAAAAAAACGACAACAGATCCGGAAGCCAAAACCCCCACTGTCAATTGCCACGAAACCAGCAACGCCACGCAAAAATAGACGGCCAGCATAAACAGGTTGGTCGCAAAGTGGGAAAAATAATACAATACGTAAACAGCCCGATTGACTTCATCCGTCAAAGAGTTGGTGATCGAACCTTTTCTCGATGCCGAAAAAAATGGCCACTCGGCAGCAAAAATAGTTTGAAAAAGTTCATGGCGGAGAGTCAAATTAAATTGAGAACATAATCTGCTGGAAGCCAGATCCCGCAATAATGAGGTCACCGCCTGTAGTAAAAATATGAAAAAAAACACCTCCAAACCCAGCAACAGGGAAACGGGAACGCCAGACGCCTGAAACATTTCCAGAATGAAAGATCCAACTCCCTGGATTTCCACCGGTTTGTTCATGGCCAGATTGAGGATGGGAACCAAAAGAACGACACTGATTCCTTCCAAAAATCCACTCAGGGCCATCATGACAACCAATCCCGGCAACTGCCATGGATAATAAGACAATAAACGCTTGATTGAAAACTGAATATCCGACAATCCTGAATGATCTGGAAGATTGGATCTTGTCAACTCGGTTTCCTTAAGAAAATCCTGGGACTGTTCCTGGACAGGGTGGCATGTTTTCCTCTGTCTGGGCAAGATTTTTGTTTGTTATTCTCCCCAAAAAAATGAATCACTCAGCAGGATCCCAACCTCAGAGGCTGTCTAATAATTTGTTAATTTTAAAAAAAACGAATGAAAAACTGGGATGGAGGTCCAAGAGGAAGGGCCGTGCCCTTCCTCTTGGCGGGGCTTGGGGCGGAGTCCCAATAAAATCTTTCTTTCCAATTTTTTTTATCCGAGGGTTAATGGACAGCCTCTCAGCCGAACTTTGGCAGACTTGAATATCTGGATTCATGGTAACTATTCATGGTCTTGATCAACGTTTCTGCCATGAACAGGGACCTATCTGACTGGGGGGATCCGGGAGATGTCGAGGTGACAGACATTGCCCTTGCCCATGTGGCTTTCAAAGTTCATCCGGTATCCCAATTTTTGTCCAAGCGCATGAAGGAGCATGGCTGAAGAGTGGTCACGGGTGCTGGATCCGATTTCATCCTGGTCCACGGACGTATACCATCTTCCTTGATCAATAACGGAAATTCTGTACAGGCCCGGCAGCGTACCGACCCGAAGTTCGACGCATCCCTTGGCCGGTGAGAAGCGCACGGCATTGGCAATCAAACCGGCAAGAAATCGGACCAAACGCTCTCCGTCCACAAATGCCAAATCTTTGCATTTTGCATCATCAAAACGTAATTTCAGTTGCACTTTGCCACGATTGGCTCGCTGCACGTTGAATCCCAATGCGTTCAACAAAAGAGGTCGCAGATTGGTCGCCTGTGGATGATGGTTTGTTTCACCCTTTTCAATAGTTTCCGTATCGAATATATCATGAACCAATTCCCTGAAACGGAACTGTATGGAGAGTGTGCTGGCCAGAGTATGTTCAATTTCATCTGCATCCCTGGATCGATTGATCCAGGTCTGAAGTAACGAGGCTATTCTGGGAATATGGGTCTTTTGTACAATATTTTGGCGTAACGGCATTTTACTCGCTTTTTGATCGATACGCTTTGCAGCCAGGAGACACCGTACATGAGAAAGTCTGTCCTGCGAACTCCACCAGTCATGCAAAAATTCCATGCTTTGCTGATGGTCAATACTTTTACGAGTTGGAAATGGTTTTTCAGCCGTCCTGAGTAATACCTTTTTTGAACCGTTTATTGGATTTGTTCTTGTGATGCAATCAAAAGTCGGGCGACCATTGATTCCAGGCAGCATTGAAAAAAATATTCGTCGCCAGTGTTCGATCTCTTTTGTCTCAATGGGATATTCGCCATGGATTCCATTTCGTACCAGCAACCCCCGTACATGTGCTTCTGATTTTTTTGAAGTTGTCTTGAAAAAAGAATTTTTCATGATGGTGACCCTCAACAATGGAATGTGTGAGGTTCACTTCGCAAACGGTGCGCCATTATTTAAATTATTGATTTTAAATATATAATTTGTAAATGACAACGAGGTGTTTCAAATTGCATTGCAAATTGCAATGACTTTTACCAAAGCTGCAACGGCCTGTGCAGATCAGGTACATCATGCTACCATCCAGGAAAAATGTGGGAGACGCCGGAATGCACCTGACAATCATGGAAACCGACTGTGAATACAACTTATAAGCATATGTTTCTGGATGGAAAAACCGCCGGTTTACCGACCGGAAAGGTGGTCTGTGTCGGTCGCAATTATCACGAACATGTCCGGGAATTACAAAACCGGGAAGGAGAGGATCCTGTCCTGTTCATGAAACCGACTGCGGCTCTTGTTCCATTTCAGGATCCGGTGCAATTGCCACGCCACGGACACGTTTGTCACTTTGAAACGGAAATTGCGGTACTAATCGGTGAAACCTTGCAAGACGCATCGCCCGGCCAAGTACTCAGGGCAGTTGCGGGGTATGCCGGTGCCTTGGACCTGACCTTGCGGGATGTCCAAACCCGTCTGAAACAGGCCGGACATCCCTGGGAGCTGGCCAAGGCTTTCGACCGCTCATGTCCGATCACACCATTCATTCGGAGTGACGAGTTGGCTGCCGATGTGGCAACCGGTCTGCGTTTTTCCCTGCATGTCAACGGGGTTTTGCGGCAGGAAGGCCATACGCTGGACATGATCTGGAATCCAGCATCCCTGCTCACGAAGATTTCCGGCTATTTTACCTTGTATCCGGGAGATGTTGTCTTGACTGGAACCCCAGCCGGTGTGGGTCCACTGGCCCCGGCTGACCGCCTTGCCTTGACCATACAGGATCGTTACCACTTTGCAACTCAAGTGGCGGGAATTTCCGCTTGACCGGGCCAGGAACACAACCCCTTCCTTGCAATCCGGGTGGCAAGAATTTTCATTTGGGGTCCTGTTTATTCGCTTTCCGATTGAAGGTGTCGAGCCACTGCGGATAGAGAGAAAAATAGGACTCTGTAATCTTTTTCAGGTTCAGGTTGAGTGGGTCAAAGGCTTCCATCCCCGCAATAACCTTGTTGCGAACATGGTCAATGACTTCCCGTTGCAAGGGTTCCACGTCTGGAAGCCCAAGAAAAGATCGCCCTTCGGCAGGCGTGATGTCCAACTGGATATTGATTTTCATGATACACCTCAATTATTTTGGCCGATCACACTTGGCGATTTGGATCTGGAGTTTATTTGCGAAACAAAAGAAGCGAAGTGCGCCAAGCCAATGGATTTGTTACTCCTGACCCCCGATACCACGGATTTTGGCATGAAACACTCCTGAACTCAAATAATATTAAATGGAAGCCATTGTTCACCAGTGCCTCGTCTTTTACTCGATGGCGTCAAATCCGCTTGCCCCGTCACCGATAAAGGAACAAGTTGTGGATTTGGGAGAAGAATTCGGTTGCCAAAAAGGATTGTTCCACAGTAGCATGCGCGTTGGCTTCAGGTCGGATGCAGGGAATTCCGGGTGCCATACCCATCCTCTGTCATTCCAGGATTGCCATGACCAACAGAACTGGACAACATGACCAGATTGATACCCATTCAATCGACTGACTATTCAGCCCTGGCAGCGTTCTGTGCCTCCAAGCCCGAGAGAACGTTGGCTTTGGACCTATGGGAACGTCGATTTCGTTTTTGGTGGGACGAAAATCCGGCCTTCCAAACCGGTTGGGTGCGGGGCTGGATGCTCCAGGATGAAACAAGCATCGTGGGAGTGCTGGTCGATATTCCAAGCCATATTCAGCTTCTGGGTCAGATGGTCACGGTCAGCAACCTCTCCCTGTTGCGGATACTCCCTGAACATCAGCAGGAAAGCATCCGGCTCTTATCCGCCCTCCTCACCGATACCAAGTCACGACCCGTATTCTGTACAACGACAACCCCGGAGTTGGCTTCTGTCCTGCGGGGATTCAGGTTTCGAAATCTGACCGAATATTTCATTGAACACCTGTTTGTGACCAATACGTCGTTTCTGGCCGGGCAGTTGATCCAGAAAAAAAAGTTGCCGCAGTTCCTGGCCTATCCGGCGGCAATGGTGACCCGTTTGTTCCAAAAAGTCTACGGCTGGATTGATTCATCAAGAACCGGGAACCTGCACGTTCGTCTCCTGCATGATGCAGGTCCAGAATTTGATCGTTTGTGGCAACGGACCGATCATCAATTCAGCTTTACCAATCTGCGCTCTGCTTCTGATCTGAACTGGATCCTGTGCAGCAACCCCGTCCATCATCTGGTCCTGTTTGGCTGTTACACGTGCGATGAAACCTTGATTGGCTACGGTCTCTTTGTGCATCTTTCAACGGAAAATCCGGAAAATACCGGGCGACTCCTTTGCCTGGATCTTTGGAGCGAATGGACATCGATCACCCCTTTTGTGGCCATGATTCGTGGGGCGATTCGCTACAGTGAAAAAAAGCGACTGTCCATGTTGATTGTTCCCGAATATCACGAAATCATCGGTCGTGCTGTCGCGCAAAGTGGATTTTCCATACGCAGAATTTTTCCCGCCACTCTCTATTGCCGCCTGCCCAGGGGTGTTGCCCTTGGCATCAACAGCGAAGAAAGCCGATTGAGTGGTTATTTTGGTGACACTGTTCTTTGAACGGCACGCTTCGTGAACAGGATATTTTCACTCAAGATTTGGCACATGATGAATTTCATGATTCTTCCAATTTGCCCGACCCTGTCAGCCGACAGGGTGATCAAGGCCGGAGGCTGAATCTTCACAGTTCGGACTGCTGATTTATTTTTGCAATCATGGCGATTTTCTATCAGTATCCATTTTTTGGAATCATTCAGAAGAGAGGAATCAACAGGCATGAACGAATCTTCCCCGCCCAACCTCAGTCCTGTACTCATGAAACAGTTAAATACGGAAACCGATCTGGATGTTCTCCTCGGGCGCATTTTGAAGCTGACGTTGGAGATTGCAGATGCGGATCGTGGCTCCATCCTCGTTCTGGATGAGAGTGGCTCGGTCAAACATCAGATTCTTGCCAGACCCGGGCAGACACCCGAATTTGCCACCTATAATGTCTTGAAAGTCATGAAAGATGGCCTGGGAGGATGGGTCTACGCCAATCGCCAACCGGCCCTGTTGCGGGATGTGACCCAGGATCCCCGTTGGGTGGTCCTGCCCCAGGATCAGTGGGAAACCGGTTCTGCCATGGCGGTACCGTTTTTTTTCCAGGAGCGGGTCAGTGCCATGATCTTTGCGCAACATGAAACCAAAGGGACTTTCGATACCCCGCATCTGGAACGCCTCGTGCAAATGGCCGAACAAACTGCCAATTCCCTGGAAAAGGCGCGCATCATTTGCAAGGCCACGGCAGAAAAAAATGCTTACCGGCTCCTCCTGGAACAATCTGCCCAACCTCTCTTGATCATTGATGACAGCAACAAGATTGTTGTTCTGAGCCAGGCAGCCTTGCCCTACTTTGCCAGCAAACCAGGGACATCCTCTTCCATCGATAGCCTCCCTGAAGGCAAAGGTTTGCTCGATGCCATGCGCCTGTTTCGCAGCGAAGAGTCCCCGGGAGACAAAATGAAAATTCGTACCACCTGGCCCGGGCGTGCCAGCCTCAAAATGGCTGTGCGTGAACTCCAGCCACTCGGTATGGTCCTGACTTTTCTGGAATAAGTCCTGACTTTTCTGCAACAAAGGATTTCTCCTTGAACATTTCCATATTTCGATTATTATTGAAATATGGAAACCGACTCTGTCATCGTAGCGCTGGCGGCTTTGGCTCAGGAGTCGCGTCTGGCCATTTTTCGGTGCCTGGTACAGGCCGGCCCCCCGGGCTTGCCGGCTGGAAAAATCGGCAAGGCAACGGGCATTTTGCCGTCATCGTTGACGTTTCATTTGAAGGAATTGTTGCATGCCAACATGGTCACGTCGCGACCACAGGGACGCTTTGTCATCTACGCGGCCAATTATGTGACCATCAATGCCCTGGTTGCCTTTCTGACGGAAAATTGTTGTGGTGGCAATCCTTGTGGATTGGTTCCTCCTTCCGAGAACCCTCTTCCAAAGCCTTGAGCGAGAGAACATCAACGCATGAATGTCAAACCCTGCAATGTTCTGGTGTTGTGTACTGGCAATTCGGCCCGCAGCATCATGGCTGAAGCTCTCATCAACACCCTGGGAAAAGGCCGTTTTCAGGCCTACAGCGCGGGAAGTCACCCCACGGGTCGGGTCAACCCCTTTGCCGTGGAACAGGTGGCCCAATTGGGATATCCGACGGATACGCTTCGCAGCAAGAGTTGGGACGAGTTTTCCCGCCCCGATGCACCGTCCATGGATGTGGTCATTACGGTGTGCGCGAATGCCGCCGGCGAGGTTTGTCCGGTCTGGCCGGGTGCCCCGATCTCGACCCACTGGGGTTTTGCCGATCCGGCGGCGGTCGAAGGAAGTGATGCGGATAAACGCCAAGCCTTCGCGAAAATATTTCATCATATCGAAAAACGGGTTCAGGTATTTGTTGCCCTGGGGTTGGACCTGCAAAACAAGGCAGTAACCAAACTGGCACTGGATCACATCGGGCACATTCCAGACGATACGGAAAGGTAACAAATCGTGGGGTCTCCACATGAAAAAGGAGCAACCAGACCTGTCACGGAAACTCCCATTCATTTTTTTGAACGCTTCCTGACCCTGTGGGTCTGTCTTTGCATTGGGGTAGGCACGGCCCTTGGCAAGGGGTTTCCTGGCCTGTTTCAGTTCATTGGTCGGTTGGAATTTGCCCAGGTCAATATTCCGGTGGGCGTGTTGATCTGGGTGATGGTCATACCCATGCTGGTCAGGATTGACTTTGGTGCGCTGCATCAGGTGCGGTCACATTGGCGAGGCGTCGGTGTCACCCTGTTGGTCAACTGGCTGATCAAACCGTTTTCCATGGCCCTGTTGGGCTGGATATTCGTGCGCCACGTGTTTGCTCCCCATCTGCCTGCCGGGCAACTGGACAGCTATATTGCCGGTTTGATCCTGCTGGCGGCAGCCCCCTGTACGGCCATGGTCTTTGTCTGGAGCCGGCTCAGCCATGGCGATCCCTATTTTACGCTGACCCAGGTTGTTCTCAACGACACGATCATGATCTTCGCCTTTGCCCCGTTGGTGGGTTATTTGTTGGGCATGTCGGCCATCGTAGTACCATGGCAAACCCTGTTCATGTCGGTGGTGATCTACATTGTCATACCCGTCATTCTGGCTCAAATCATGCGGAAATGGTGGCTGAACAAAGGTGAGTCAACCCTGGAGTCGGCCCTGAAGAACATGGGACCATGGTCGGTCGGGGCATTGCTCACCACCCTCGTGCTGCTTTTTGCATTTCAGGGACCTGCCATTCTGAAACAGCCCCTGATCATGGCCATGCTGGCCGTGCCGATCCTGATCCAGGTGTTTTTCAATTCGGCCCTGGCCTATTGGCTTAACCGGCTGGTGGGCGAAAAACATGCCGTGGCCTGTCCCTCGGCCCTCATCGGAGCCAGCAATTTTTTTGAGTTGGCAGTGGCCACAGCCATCACGCTGTTCGGGTTCGATTCGGGTGCTGCTCTGGCCACAGTTGTGGGCGTTCTGATCGAGGTTCCGGTGATGCTTGGTGTGGTCCGGGTGGTCAATGGCACCCGTCCCTGGTACGAAGGCCGGACTTGATCCAGATCAAACGGGGTTCATTTTCCGAGGGCATCCGGGTATCATGCATGGGTGAAGGGTTTGTCCGTGTGTTGGCACGTTTCAGACCCCTGTTTTCCGGAACAATCCTGCCCCCTCCCCGGGAGCAATTCAATGAATCTCTCCTTGCCTCTGTCACTGCGGACCATTGTTCCGTTATTGTTGTTATTGTTTACACTTTGTACGGCCGTCATTGCCATTTTATGGGAATACCATGACACCCGACGCCTGGCCCGACAAGAGGCGAGGGGAGTCTTTCAGGTATACCTGGCCCAAATGGCGCATTCGATTGAATATGAATGGAATCGTTCCCCGGATCTTCTCCTGGACAAGAACGTTATAAAACGAATCCGTGACCATGTCCGGTTTGAGGCGTCACATCAGGATGTCACACACGTTCTGGTCGTGGGTCCTGATGATTTGGTTCTGGCAAGTTCGCAGCCCGAAGAAGTGGGGCAGCCAGTCGCCTCGCTTTCCCTCAAACATCGCCAATCTCTGCAAAAAATTCTGGAACAATCCTCTCCCGGTTTTGGACCCGAAGATGAAGGATTCGTCATGGCCGAGGAGTTTGCCGCCGGCTATCACCGGCTCTGGGTTACCAGTCAGGAGGGAAAGTCCGACTCCAAAAAATTGGCAACGGTCTGGATGACCTTCGATCTGCAACGCATGGCAGCCATGAGTCAACAACAGGCATGGCATAAAACTTTGATTTTTTTTGGCTCATTCTTTCCTCTGGCTGTCGGATTCGGCATCTTGTTTCACTGGCATGTGACCCGACGTGTGGAGTTGCTGGTCAGGGCCGCCGCCGATCTGGCCGCCGGAAATCTGGCAACCCGGATCCATATCCAGGGAAACGATGAACTGTCACAGGTTGCCCATGCCTTCAACAGCATGGCTGGTGAGATACAAAACGCCCATCAACTGTTGGCAAGCCGGGTCCACGAACGAACCCGGGAACTGGAAGAATCCCGCCAGACCTTGCGCCAGATTCTCGATACCATTCCCGTGGGCGTATTCTGGAAAGATACGCATGGTCGTTATCTTGGCTGTAATCAACGCTTTGCCGCAGATGGAAGTCTGGACCATCCGGCGTCCATCATCGGGTGCAGTGATCTCGAAATGCCCTGGCGCGAGGATGCCGCACAATACCGTCTGGAAGACATCGAAGTCATCGAACACGGACAGCCCAAACTGGATTATGAAGTCAAACTGGTCTCTCCAGGCCATGGTGAACGCTGGCTGCGAACCAGCAAGATGCCGTTTCTCTCTGCCACGGGACAAATCATCGGTATTCTTGGTGTCCACAAGGACATCACCGATATCAAGCAGGCCCAACAGGCGCTCCTGGAAGCCAACCGGAAAAATCAATTGGTTCTCGAAGCCGTGGCCGTCGGCATCTGTGGTTTGGACGCTAACGGAGTGGCAACCTTCATTAATCCGGTTGGCATGGCCATGATTGGCTTGGTCCGCGATCAGATCATTGGCCGCTCTTTTCACGAGTGGAGTGGTGTGTCATTGCCCCGCTCCATCGACAACCAGAACCAGATGCAACATGACAAGGAAAATTTCCGGGATTGTCCTGTTTGCGCCACATTGCACGATGGGAAAACCCGTACTGTACCCCTGGTTTATTTTCGCACCCGGGATGGCCACAAGACCCCAGTCAATCTCGTGGTCAGTCCGGCCCTGGTGGATGGGGTTCCGCAGGGAGCTGTCGTCGTGTTTCAGGACATCACCCAACAGATGGATGCAGAAGCAAATTTGCGTAAGCTTTTCATTGCCGTCGAACAAAGTTCAAGCGTGGTCATGATCACCGATATCAGGGGCCACCTCGAATATGTCAATCCCAAATTTTGTCAGGTTACCGGATATTCCTCGGATGAAGTCATGGGACGCAATCCCCGTTTTCTTGCCTCCAGGGAAAAATCTCCTGCCGATTATGCGGCTCTCTGGCAAACCATTCTGAATGGCGAAACCTGGCGGGGTGAGTTTCGTAACCGAAAGAAAGACGGGACATTTTTTTGGGAATCGGCATCCATTTCTCCCATTCTGGACGGGGACGGACAAATCACGCATTTTTTGGCGATCAAGGAGGATGTCACCGAGCAACGCAAGGTGGAACGGTCCCTCCTGGAAAACGAAGCACGTCTGAATTCCACTCTGGAAGCCATCGATGAGGGGGTCTGGGATTGGAATGTGCAGACCGGGATCGTTCACTTCAGTCCACGCTGGGCCAGAATGTTTGGTTATGAACCGGATGAAATTCATCCCAATCTGGCCACTTGGCACAACCTGATCCATCCGGAAGATCTGCCGCAATTCACCAAGGCCGTCAACGACCATTTTCAGGGATATGTCGGAAGCTTTGTCTCGGAACATCGCATGCGACATCGTGAGGGGCATTGGTTATGGATCCTGGACCGGGGCAAGGTTATCGAACGGGATGGACGCGGTGCCCCATTGCGCATGGTGGGCGCTGACCTGGATATGACGCCCCGCAAGGTGATGGAAGAACGTCTGGTACAGGCCAAACGCGAAGCCGAGAGAGCCAATCAGGCCAAATCGGAATTTTTGGCCAATATGAGCCATGAAATTCGTACCCCATTGAACGCGATCATCAATCTCAGCTATCTGGTTGCCCAGGGAGAGCTGCCGCCCGTCCAACGTGATTATCTCAAACGGGTTCAGGAGGCAGGACGGGCGTTATTGAGCATTCTCAACGATATTTTGGATCTTTCGAAGATCGATGCCGGCCAAATGACCCTGGACAATATTCCCTTTCAGATGGATGACGTTCTGACCCATCTGGCTGCCATGATCAATTCAACCAACTCCCATGGTCTGGATATTATTTTCCGGGTCCATCCTGCCATCCCCCCGGAACTGCATGGCGATCCACAACGTCTGGGTCAGGTGCTTGGGAATCTGGTTGGAAATGCCCTGAAATTCACCGAAAAAGGGTACATTCTCATCGTCATGGAACCAGGCCGTAGCACCAGGGATCGCATGGCGATTCGTTTTGCCATCACGGACACGGGTATCGGCATTTCACCAGAAGAGCGTTCCTGGATTTTCAGCACTTTTTCCCAGGGAGACAACTCGCGCAGCCGCCGCTTCAGTGGTGTCGGTCTCGGTTTGGGAATCAGCGAGCGTCTGGTACGCATGATGGGGGGGGAGATTCAACTGGAAAGTCACCCCGGTCAAGGCAGTACATTCCAGTTTACAGCCTGGTTCGATTTGAAAGAATCAGCCCAGTCTCTCACCCACTTGGCACGTCTTTCCGCTCTGCGTCGGCAACGGATCCTGGTGATCGAGGAAAATTCCCTGGCCCGGGAAACCATGGTCAACTTGTTGAAATACCATGGTATGGAAACGACAGCCCTTTCTGCCAACCCGACTGAGTTGTCCCAACTGGAGCATCGTGCCCTAACTGAAAACACATCCCCCTTCGACATTCTCCTTGTGGACATGGACCAGTCGTCCACCGATGGCTTTGAGACTGCCCGACGCATACGCAACCTGCCTGCACAAAATCATCTTATTGTTCTATTTATGGTTTCTTCACGAAATCGAGACAGGATCCAGAAAATTCTCGATCAGAAGGAACCGTGCGGATTGGTGTTCAAACCAGTCATTTCCGGAACACTTCTCAACAGCATGCTTGATCTTCTGGACCTGAATCTGCACCAGACAACACCCCGCATGACCACCCAAGTTATCGAAGAAGGCCAAGATTGGTACCTGCCCGGGATCGACATCCAGACCGGATTGGGTCTGGCAGGAGGTGATGTCAACCAGTTTCGCCAGACATTGAACGGGTTTCGGGATCGCCATGCCCAGTTCATGGAAATCCTTCACCAGGAGTGGGATAAAAAATCCCTGGACCAGGTCCGTCACCGACTTCAATTCATGAAAGGCGTGGCAGGTACAATCGGGGCGATGCCCCTCCTGTTGGCCATCAATTCCCTGGAAGAGAGCCTGAATCAACCCGAACAAGGTCCTCGCGAATTGGCCATGGCCATTTTCGATGCCAGATTCCAAGAACTCATGACCGGATTGCGCTCCGGGCTTTCTTCCTTGGTGGAAGTGGAGAATTTCCTGGATAATGCTCCGGGGCAGATGCCACCCTTGGCCAAGAATCACATTCTGGAATTGGTACAGGATCTGCTCGCCAACCTTGATCTGGATGTGACCAAATCTCTGGAACTTTCTGAACAACTGGTCACCCTCTTCAAGGGAACAAAACTTGAAAAAACAGGACATCAGATCAATATGGAACTGTCCCAGTTCGAAACAGATGCGGCCCGAACACTGCTCCAGGGAATCGTTGAACAATTGGAACGTTCGGGGTAACTATTCAGAACCCTTGCAAAAAAAGGATTTGATATGAAAGATTTTGTTGGGGCTCCGCCCCAAACCCCGCCAGGAGGAAGGGCACAGCCCTTCCTCCTGGGCCTCCTTACCAGTTTTTCGAACGTTTTTTAATGGGAAGATCTGAATAGTTACGTGCATATTTGGACAAGGTGCTGCGCATGGAAAAACCGAGAATTCTCGTGGTGGACGATGTCGTCGATAATTTGCGCATTCTGACTATCCTTTTGCAAAACGACTATATCGTCATGGCCGCCAAGAACGGAAAAAAAGCCCTGGATCTGGCGCATGCCCACCCGCAACCAGACCTGATCCTGCTGGATGTCATGATGCCCGGCATGGATGGTTTCGAAGTCTGTCGGCGCTTGAAGGAAGATCCCCTGACCCGTGAAATTCCCGTTATTTTTGTCACCGCCCTGGATGAAGAAAAAGACGAAACATACGGGTTCAAGGTGGGTGGGGTCGATTACATTTCCAAACCCTACCGTCCACCGATCATCCGGGCACGAGTCCAGACCCAGATATCCCTGCAATCCGCCATAACCCGTCTGCGGACACAAAAAGAGTTGCTCGCTTTTGAACGCAGCATGGTTGAAAATATTATTCTCAAGATGCGGACTTCTCTTTCCCAGGTGAATGAACCCGGGATCCGTTCGCTCGAAACTCCCGTGGAAAAAACGACCGGCGATATTTTACTGGCAGAACGTCGTGACGATGGTATCATGCACGTTTTTCTGGGCGACTTTACTGGGCATGGACTTTCAGCGGCTGTCGGTGGTCCCCTGGTGGTGGATATTTTCCATGCCATGACTGCCAAGAAATTTCCCATGGAAGAGATTCTTTTGGAAATCAACAAGAAACTCTATGCCAAGCTTCCCCAACACGTTTTTCTGGCGGCCATTTTCATCGAATTGTCCAAGGATTTTCGTCAACTTCGGGTTTGGAACGGAGGCATGCCATCCCTGTTGCTTTTCCGCCAGAATGACGTGGTTGAAGAAATATCACCCAAATATCTCCCCCTGGGCGTCCTGCCGGAAATTGAAACTTCACAGGTCATTCAATCTGCAACCTTGCTTCCTCATGAACGTGTGGTGGCTTTTTCCGACGGAATCATTGAAGTGATGAACGCCGAAGGACACATGTTTGGGTCGGAACGTCTTGTTGTGACTCTGCAACAGATTTATGCCAACGGCGAACCCTTGACACGCCTGGAAGAACATTTGAAAAATTTTCGCAAGAATACCCCACAGGCAGATGACATCACCATGATTGAACTGCAATCTTCCTGACGTGTTTTACCAGTGTTATGGGCATGTTTTAACCTATTTTATGGCTGTTTTTGTAATTTGTTGTTATTGATTCAGAACTTTGTCAATCGGAAAATTCGGGGAATGTTTGATGGGAACAGCAGAAAGTTCAAACAAGGATCTCGAAACAAGAGAAAATTCCGGCAAGCCGGTACTCTTGATCGTCGATGATGTTCCAGCCAACATCAAAACGCTGGTTTCCATTCTCTCCAGTGAATGCAAAATCCTGGTTGCCACCCATGGCCTGGCCGGTCTGGAAACAGCAAAATCAAAGCACATTGATCTGATTCTTCTGGATATCCTGATGCCAGAGATGGATGGCTTTGAAGTCTGCAAAAGATTGAAGGCCCATGCGCCTACCCGCCATATTCCGATCATCTTCATTACGGGACTTGGAGAGCCGGAAAGTGAAAAAATGGGGTTGGAACTGGGTGCTGTTGATTACATTACCAAACCATTCAATCCCGCCGTGGTCAAGGTCAGGGTCAACAACCATCTTGTCCTCCAGGCAACATTGAGGCAACTTGAAAGACAAAACAAGGCCCTTTCCGATGCGGAAAAATTGCGCGTTCAAGTGGAACAGATCACCCGCCATGACATGAAATCACCCTTGAATGGCATTATCGGCTTTACCGAACTTTTGTTGGAAGATGATGATATTTCAGAAGAGAATAAAAAATCGTTAATGATCATCCGCCAGGATGCCTACAGATCATTGCATATGATCAACCTTTCCCTGGGACTTTATCGCATGGAACAGGGCATCTACGATTTGAAACCCGGTGATGTGGATCTGATTGCCGTTTTGAAAAACGTCCATCAAGACATGGATGGGTTGATCAGAACCATGAAAATTGATATTATTATCCTTGTCCAGGAACGACCAGCCCGATTGGATGAACATTTTATTGTCTGGGGGGAAGAAATACTCTGTTATTCAGTTTTAGCCAATCTGATAAAAAATTCGGTGGAAGCTTCTCCCAGGAATGCAACAATTACGATCACCTTGCGGGAAGAAGAAAGCATGAATACCGTGACCATTCATAATCAGGGAAGCGTTCCGGAATCTATTCGGGACCGTTTTTTTGAAAAGTGCGTGACACATGGAAAAAAAATGGGAACCGGACTGGGAACTTATTCGGCCAAGTTGATCACCGAAGCTCAGGGGGGTAGCATTGAGCTGGCACCTGCCAATGAATTGAACGAAACGACCCTCATCGTCCATCTGCCCAGGAAACCGCTCAACCAAGCCTGAATATCGTCGGAATCCAGGCCTGAATATCGTCGGAAATCAGAACATCCGCGCTGCGATCCAGATTGTATCAGGAGGGGGGACAAGGATGAGTTATCTGAAGAAAATTCAAATCAGCACGGGAATCAGTTGGGTTGAAGCGCCAGATGCCGACATGCGCATCCTGTGTGGTTGTCCAGCCGACAGTGTCAAACACCTGATGAAACGAGGATTGATTCTTTCCACCGAAAAAAACGGTGCCCACTTTGAAACCGGTCCCAACGCCATTCTGCTGGCCGATACCCTGTTGCAAAACGGCGATTTTTCCAACCTGGCCGAGTTTCCTGTTCTGCAAATGCTCTATCGACAGGGAATGATCATTCCCGGACATCCCAATAACTCCGGGATCAAACCCCTGCTGATTGGTATCCGGGAACAGGTCAACTCCCAGATGGAGTACATCCACCGGGGTAATTATGGGCTGGTAACCGAAGCCGAAATGCTGGCCGCCGGTGCCACACCAGCGCTCGCCCGTGAAATGTTGGCACTCAAGCTGAAATTTGCCTTTGGTAAAATACGCCCCCCCAAGGATTTTTTGGACGTGTGTGTGGTGGGTGATCAATTGGTGGAGATTCGTAATGGCTTGTTCATCCGCCGGTTGCGAACCAATTTATACGAATTCAGTTTCCGGGGGGAAACGGTCAGCGTGGATTTGCATTTGTCGTCCCATGAAAATTATCAATCCCCCTATCCCATGGGTTTCCACAAAATCCCCCGGGACTATTTTTCCATCATTCATTCCGGCGAAGGCGATGGCTGGGATATCAATCGCCCCAGCATGGGCAGCATCCTTGTTTTTCAAGGCAGGATATATCTGATTGACGCCGGACCCAATATTCAGAATACACTTCTGGCCCTGGGGATTGGCATCAACGAGGTGGATGGAATTTTTCATACCCACTCCCACGATGACCATATGGCCGGGCTGACCAGCCTGATCCGTGCCGATCATCGTATTAAATATTATGCCACATCCCTGGTGCGCAGATCCGTCACCCTGAAACTGGCCGCACTCGTGGGCATGGATCCGGAAAAATTCACGGATTTTTTTGCAGTTCACGACCTGCAAGCCGAAGTGTGGAACCCTGTCGATGGCCTGTATGTAAAGCCTTTATATTCGCCACATCCGGTTGAAACAACTGTTTTTTATTTTCGCACGCCCGGCGAGGACGGATACCGTTCCTATGCCCATCTGGCCGATATCATCTCCCTGAAACTTCTCCAGGAAATGACCACGCCAACAGTCGGGAGCGGATCAGACTCGAATCATCCCCTGGTGCCGGCCTTGCTGGAGCGTGTACGCAACAATTATTTCATGCCGGCGGATGTCAAAAAACTGGATATCGGCGGCGGCATGATCCATGGCGTTGCCGAGGATTTTCGCGATGACACTTCCAAAAAGGTGATTCTGGCCCATACGTCTCAGCCATTCACCGATCAACAGAAAGAGATTGGATCTGGCGCGCCTTTCGGGACCGTGGATTTATTGATTCCGGCCTATCGAGACTATTGGGGAACGTTCGCCAAGGATTTTCTGCGCGTTTACTTTCCAACGGTCGCCATTCATCAGTTGGCCATGTTGTTGAATAATCCCCTGGTGGAATTCAATCCTCATACCATTATTCTCAAGGCAAAACAAATTCCGGAAAATTTGTTCCTCATCCTTTCTGGAACCGTGGAAATCATTCAATCAACATCGCGCTCGTCACGTGGTCTGCTCTATGCCGGGACCCTGGTGGGAGAAATCGCCGGCCTTTTTCAGGTCCAGTCCATTCAAACGTTTCGCACGGCCAGTTTTGTTCAGGCCTTGCGTATTCCTGTATCATTATATACAAGATTCATCAATGAAAACGCCCTGGGTCCCAGGATTGAACAATTGATGAAGATTCGCGAACCTTTGAAAGGAACGTGGTTATTCAATGAAGGCATTTCAGATCCGGTTTACGATCAGATTGCCAGCCATACGGCAGTACACACCTTGAAGACTGGCTTGATTCTGAATGAAATCAATCCAAAAAGCATTTATATCGTGGCTCAGGGACACCTCGAACGCCAATTGGGGCAGGATACTCTTGAAGTTCTGGAAGAGGGCGAATTTTTCAATGAAGAAACAGCCGTTTTTGGAATCCCGGCCATATTTCATATCCGGACCATTGAACAAAGTACCCTTTACGAAATTCCCTGGGATCATCTGCACCATATTCCCATTATCCAATGGAAAATATTTGAAACTCACGAAAAACGCAAAAAAATGGTTTTGCATTGTTCGACGAACGGTCCTTCGGCCTTTCAATGGCATGATGAGTTCAGTGTTGATGTCAAGGATTTGGATATTCACCATCAAAAAATGTTTCAGATGGGTGCCAAGCTGTATTTTGGCTTGAAAAATTCAGATTCCACCTTGCGCTTGCAGGAGATTTCTAACTTTCTGATCAGTTACACTGAATTTCATTTTCAAACTGAAGAAAAATACCTGCTTTGCCGTGGCTACCCAGAAGTCAAAGCACATCAGGAACAACATAATATTTTGAGTATCTCTTTGCAGAACATGTTAAATCAAATGGCCCGGGAAGACTGGAAAAATGGTGATGAGTTTCTTGAATTTTTCCAGGGATGGCTTATTGACCATATTTTGCATGAAGATCGTAAATACGCCTTCTACCTTGCAAATACGGCACTACAGTCTGGTTGACAGGACATGCAACCCTGTAATATGTCTAACTAGAATATTTTTTATTTGAGGATTTATGATGCGCATCTTGATTGCCGACGATGAACTGTCCAATCGTATCATCATGAAAAAAATCCTTGCTCCTTATGGGGAATGTACCCTGGTGGAAAACGGCAAGGAAGCGGTGGAAATATTCAAACAGGCCCTGGAAGATAAAGTTTCGTTCGATCTGGTTTGTCTGGATATCATGATGCCTATCGTTGATGGTCTGCTGGCCCTGCAAAAAATCCGTACCATTGAAGCATGGAATGGTATTTCTGAGGAAAATGAAGTCACCATTTTCATAGTAACTTCCGTCGATACCGCAGAAACCGTATTGCGGGCATTCATGAAGGGCGGATGCACGGATTACATCAATAAACCGGTCTCTCGTGAACGAATTATACAAAAATTACGTGAACACAAGATCATACCTTGAATGTATCGAGATGTACCCGACGATCAGGACCTGTCATGCAGCGTCATGTGCTTCTTGATCCACTTTGGCCAATTGATCCAGAATTGCCTGGATAATACGGTCGGGTTGGAATTTAGGGATGAAATCATCCGCCCCCATTTGTTTGGCTTTATAAGCATTTGACTGGTTGCTCAATGAACTGTGCAGGGCCAAATGAATCTTTGACAGATGCGGATTGGATTTTACTTTGCGGGTAAAGGTGAAACCATCCATGATAGGCATTTCAATATCGGAGAGAATCAGAGTGTAAGGACACACTCCACCGTTTTCAATGGTCTTTTCAAGAATTTTTAATGCTTTTTCGGCATTTTCTGCCAACGTGTGCCGGATTCCTATCTGGTCCAGTGCTGAACTGATCAATTGCCGTGCGGCACGTGAATCATCCACGGCCAGAATTTGGTGATCTTTACGGACGACCTGGTTGGCTTTTTCCAACAGGTCATCGGAAACCTTATCTTCTATTCCTATGATTTCACTCAGGATTTTTTCCACATCCAAAATCTGAATGGGTTTGTCCCCTTCGTAGGTGATGGCAGTCAGAAAACTGTCATCGTAAACCTCACCTTCGGGACTGATGATATCGTCCCAGCTTTTGTGGACCAGATGATTCGGCTGGGAAATCAGAAAACCCTGGACTGACGTACTGTATTCACACACCATGACGTAGCTGATAACATTTCCAAAATCAAGCGGTTCCAATCCAAGGGCGTGGGAAAGGTCAATCAATGATATGGCTGAACCACGGAAATCGATGGTTCCCTTGATGGCCGGGTGGGACTGTGGAATGCGTGTGACCTGCTTTGGACACTCCAATATTTCAATGATCTTGAAAACATTCAGACCGTACAATTGGCCATCAGTCAGGAAAAAAGTCAGCATCTCCATTTCGTTGCTGAAAGCCAGATTGGTTCTCTGGTTGACTTCCGACATCAGGTCACTCATGTTGCTCTCTCCCCGATTGCATCTGGATACGACTTTATCCATCACCCTTTTGCCACCACGCATCCTTCATCTTAGCAGAGGTCGTTTCCCTTTTAAATGATTATCATGAATCCCGCTTTTCGAGTCTGCCGAGGCTGGAACCGGGTGGCAGGGTCCGTCGCCACGCCAGTCAGGAAATACAACCAGACACAATTAATTTGTAACAATTCAGACCGAAGTGTGGCACAATGGGCACCAGGGTGAAGAGGAAACTATCATGGGTGCAAGCGAAATATGAAAACAAGTCACACGATTCTGCTGGTCGAAGATAGCGAATCCATGGCTGCTGTCTACATGGGATATATGTATGCCGAACCCTGGCAGGTCACTCACGTCAGGACTGGTCAGGAGGCTCTGGATATTCTTGGACAGGCCCCGCCGGATCTGCTGCTCCTGGATTTGAAACTACCTGATATCAATGGTATGGAAATCCTCAAGCATATCCACAAGGAATCCCTGCCTGTCTCTGTGGTGATCATCACCGGATACGGCTCCGTGGATATGGCCGTCGAGGCTTTGCATCTGGGAGCTTGCGATTTTCTTGAAAAACCATTCTCAGCCAACAGGTTACTCGTTACCCTGAAAAACTCCCTGGAACACCGGCGTCTTTCCACACTGGTACATGATTACCGAAAAAATTTTGACCGACAGGATTTTCAGGGATTCATCGGTTCCTCAACCGTCATGCAGGGAATCTACCGGATTATCGAAAGTGCCGCTTCGAGTCGGGCCACAGTGTTGATCACCGGTGAATCCGGCAGTGGCAAAGAAATTTGTGCCGAGGCAGTCCATCGCCTGAGTCCACGCCGCAGCAAATCCCTGGTGGCAATCAATTGTGCAGCCATACCCCGGGATTTGATGGAAAGTGAAATTTTCGGTCATGTACGTGGTTCTTTCAGTGGTGCCATCAGCGATCGCGAAGGGGCCGCAACCCGTGCCCACGGCGGATCCCTCTTTCTGGACGAAATTTGTGAGTTGGATTTCGAGCTGCAAGGCAAGCTGTTGCGCTTCGTTCAGACCGGAACCTTCCAAAAAGTGGGCAGTAACCATATGGAAAATGTGGATATTCGTTTCATCTGTGCCACCAACAAGGATCCCTGGCAAGAGGTCCAGGCCGGACATTTTCGGGAGGATTTGTTTTTCCGCTTGAATGTCATCCCCATCCAACTGCCCGCCCTGCGGGAACGCGGTCAGGATGTGCTGTTGATCGCCAAAAAATTTCTGGAACTCTATTCCCAGGAAGAAGGAAAAAAATTCAAGGCCTTTTCACCTGAAGCCGAACGTTTGTTGCTGGAAAATCCCTGGCCAGGGAATGTCCGTCAATTGCAAAACATCATTCGCCGGAGCGTGGTCCTGAACAATGGCGAAATGATTGTGCCATCCATGTTGCCGCCCGAGATATACAATATACCCTCTTCCCCTGTCCAATCCGGTCTGGAACCAATGGATCGGTATGCGAACAAAAATACCTCCGTCCGTTCGGACGCAACAACTCCAAAAGACTCGGATGCCATTATGCCTCTTTGGCAAGTTGAAATGGATGCCATTGAAAAGGCAATTCGTTTGTGTGGCGGCAATGTTCCTCAGGCAGCTTCACGTCTGGAGATCAATCCTTCTACCATTTATCGCAAAAGGGCACGTTATAAACAAATGCCGGACTCTTGATCATTATACATGAACGCTTGCCCGGTTTTTCATTCGTTTTTTGAAATGAACAAGTTATTAAACAGCCTCTAAAAGAAAGAAAAAAAAGAGGGGGAAGAACTGCTTTTCCCCCTCCTTGTGCAGGTTTTCGCAAGGTTGGACTAGATGTTTTCCAATTGGATCTTGATGGCACCGCAAGGACATTCGCGGACGCACAATCCACACCCTTTGCAGTAATCGTACTTGAATTCAAAACGCCGTCCGGGTCCAAGCTTGATGATCGAGTTGTCCGGGCAAACGCTGTAGCAGTTGTCACACTCAAAGCAGTTACCGCAGGAGAGGCAGCGCCGCGCTTCGAAAAGCGCGTTGCTTTCGTCCAGATTGCCCAACACCTCCTCGAAACCCGACTGTCTGCGAATCAAATCCAACGTGGGTTGGACAGTCTTCGGGGCATCATCGTAGTACCAGGGGTTGAGATTTTCAAAGGTGGCAATTTCATGCTTTTTGGGCGGGGCATACTGGACGCCGCGCAGGAAGGCATCAATATTGCGGGCCGCTTTTTTGCCATGTCCCACCGCAGTGGTCATGGTGCGATTGGAAGGCACCATGTCACCACCGGCAAATACTCCGGCACGTCCAGTCATCATATGTTCGTCAACGATCAGATTGCCTTCGCTGAATTTGATGCCTGAAACATTTTGCAGGAACGGGGCCTGGACATCCTGGCCGAGCGCGAGAACGATGGAATCGGCCTCCAGATATTCCATTTGACCGGTTGGTTGCGGCCAGCCGGTGTCGTCGAGGACCATTTTGTCGAGGATGACAAACCCCTCCTTGACTTCACTGACCCGGCGCAGACATTCCAGTTTGACGCCTTCTTCAAGGGCTTCCCTGATTTCAAAGTCGTGGGCGGGCATGCGCTCCCTGGTGCGGCGGTAGGCAATGGTAACCTGACCGCCCAGGCGAATGGCAGAACGGGCGGCATCGATGGCAACGTTACCACCGCCGATGACGACAACCCGTTTGCCCATGTCCGGAACGTTTTCACCCAATTCGAGCTGGCGCAACACATCGATGGCATACAAGGCCTTGATGGAACCATCGGAATTGAGTTTCTGGGTTTTGGCCAATTGCGCCCCGACGGCAATGAAGGCAGCATCAAAACCGCCGTCTCGCATGGTGGCGTCCAGATCCTGAACCGGGGAGTTGAGCATGATGCGCACGCCCAGGGCCTCGATGCGGGAAATTTCGGCTTCCAGGACAGAGGTTGGCAGGCGGTAGCGGGGAATGCCATAGCGCATCAAGCCACCGGCTTTGGGAGCGGCCTCGTGAATGACCACCTTGTGTCCGAGAAGCGTGAGGTGATAGGCCGCAGAAAGTCCACCAGGTCCGGAACCGACCACCAGAATTTTCTTGCCTGTCGGCTGACTTTCCAGGCGAACGATCCACCCCTTGTCGATGGCGAGATCGCCCAGAAAACGCTCCACGGCATGAATGCCGACCGTCTCATCCAGGTGGCCACGATTGCAGGCATTTTCACACGTATGATAACAGGCACGGCCCATGATGGCAGGCATGGGATTGTTACGCATGATTTCCATCCAGGCGGAGTGATAATCTCCCTCCTCGGCGTGGAAAAGCCACTTTTGAATATTTTCGCCTGCCGGGCAGGTGTCGTTGCAGGGGGGCATCCGGTCCAGGTAAACGGGACGGAAGGTCCGCCAGGAGCCGGTATGGTTGGAAAGGCTGGAACCAGGATCCAGCGTGATGGCGAAAGGTTTGATCATGGTCATGAGCCGGCCTCCACGAGGAGGTTGTAGCGTTTGATGTTGGCGTCAGCCATGTCTTGGATGGCTTTGATTCGTTTGGTATCGGGTTTGTCTTTCCGGAACAGATGGGCAAACCTTTTTTGCAGGAGCAGATATTCCTGCACGGGGATGCGCCGCCGGATTTTGTGGACGTGGGTCACTTCGCCGAATTCTGCTTCATACAGGGGGTAGAGACCACATTCGACGGCCATGCGGGCGACGCGCACCGTGTCTTGGGGGGCGCTTCCCCATCCCAACGGGCAGGGAACGGAGATGTGGATGTAACGGGCACCGTGAATCCCCATGGCCTTGAAAACCTTGTACTCCAGGTCCTTCAGGTTGGCGACACTCGCCGTCGCCACGTAGGGAATGCGATGGGCCATGGCGATGCGGGGGACATCCTTGCCGGTTCCGAAAACGTTGCCGGGTTCATCGCCGACAGCCGGGGTCGTGGCAGTGCGGGCGGCGGGCGGGGTGGCGCTGGAACGTTGCACGCCGGTATTCATGTAGGCTTGGTTGTCGTAGCAGATGTACAGCACATCATCGTTGCGTTCGAACATGCCCGAGAGGCAGCCGAAGCCAATGTCCGTGGTACCGCCGTCACCACCCTGGGCAAGGACGCGGATCCGCTTGTCCCCCTTGACGCGCAAGGCTGCGGCAACACCTGAGGCCACAGCCGCCGCGTTGCCGAACAGAGAGTGGACCCAGGGAATCTGCCAGGAGGTTTCCGGATAGGGAGTCGTAAACACTTCCAGGCAGCCCGTGGCATTGACGGCAATCAGTTGGTTGTTGCTGGCGCGCATGGCGGCATCAACAGCATAGCGGGCACCGAGGGCTTCGCCACATCCCTGGCAGGCGCGATGGCCGCAGGTCAGGGAGTTGTTGCGGTCCATGCTGGACTGCACCAGGCGATTGCGGGCATCCACCAGGCGATTACTGACCGTATAGGTGCCCTTCTGATAGAATTTGACAGGTTGTTCGGATGACGTATCGGTCATGATGACTCTCCTCCGGCCAGGGGTCCCCCCGGACCGATATCGCGCAGAATATTTTCGGCAATAGGGCCGGAGCGGCGGGTTTTGCGACCGCGTTCCAGTTCCCGGTTGACCACAGCCCAGTCAAGGTCCAGGAAGTGTGGTGTATCCAGTTCGCCCTTCATGGCTTTGTTGAAGAAGTTTCGCAGGGAGTTTTTGGTGATGGGGCGTCCCCCCAGACCGGCAATGGCGGTGAAGAGGGGTTTGCGCAGACCACGCAGGGCCATGCGAATATTCGGGTCCACAACACCACCCAGACCCACGTCCAGACTCTTTTCCACCACAATGATGCACTTGGCATCCTTGAGCGACTCCCGGATGGCGGCCAGCGGGAAGGGGCGGAAGGAGCAGAGGCTGATGGAACCGATGGGCGTGTTCTCCTCGGACCGCATGTCATCAATCACGTCCTTGATGGTACCATTGATGGAACCAAGGGCCACGACGATGGTCTCGGCCCCTTCGGTGCGGTAGTGATGGATGAGACCGCCGGATTTGCGCCCGAAATGTTTTTCGAAATCCGCGCTGATTTCCGGGATCAGATCCAGGGCGCGCATTTGTTTGTGGTGGGCGAGATAGCGGACTTCCGCGAAGGCATCCGGTCCCACCATGGCCCCGATGGAGACCGGCTCTTTTGTATCAAGAACCTGCACGGGTTCGTAGGGAGGGAGGAAGGCATCGACCTGTTCCTGGGTGGGAATATCGACCCGTTCGTAGGCATGGGTCAGGATGAACCCATCCACGCAGACCATGACAGGGCAGCTCAGCTCTTCGGCGAGGCGGAAGGCGAGAATGTGCAGATCCACGGCTTCCTGGTTGGTTTCGGCAAAGATCTGGATCCAGCCGGAGTCGCGCATGGCCATGCTGTCCGAGTGGTCATTCCAGATGTTGATCGGGGCACCGATGGCGCGGTTGCCGATGGTCATGACAATGGGCAGACCGAGGCCGGAAGCGTTGTAGACCGCTTCGGCCATGAACAGCAACCCCTGACTCGACGTGGCCGTATAGCTGCGAACACCCGCCGCCGAGGAACCGATGACGCCGCTGAGGGCCGCAAACTCGGATTCGACGTTGACAAACTCACACCCTTGCAATTGGTTGGCTTTTACCAGCGAGGCCAGACCTTCCACGATATGGGTCTGCGGTGTGATGGGATAGGCGCAGATCACTTGGGGCCGACAGAGGGCGATGGCCTCGGCAACGGCCTGGGAACCTTCAATCTGTTTCAACATGGTTCAGGATCCTCCCCCGATGTTTGCCTTGGCCTTTTCGAAGGCTTCACGGGCTGCCAGGATATTGGCTTCGCCGACCTTGCCCGGAAATTTTTCCTTCACGGCGGCGATGACCGAGTCCAAATTGATCTGACCCGTAACAGCAGCGAATATTCCCAACAATGAGGCATTGGGTACGGGGCGACCGACATGTTTGATGGCCAGTTCCGTGGCATCCACTTTTCCGATATTCCGGGAGGGGAATTTGGTTACGAAGTCGGCAATGCCCAACTCTTCGTAACTTTTGCTTGAGTTGATCAGGATAAACCCGGTCGGCGAGCATCCGGAAAAAACATCCACGGAGTGCAGCAGGGTGGGATCCTGGATAATGATGGCGTCCGGTTTCATGATGGGTTCACGCAGGCGAATTTCCTTGTCGTCGATTCGACAGTAGGAAATCACGGGCGCTCCCATCCGCTCGGAACCAAAGCTTGGGAAGGCCTGGGCATGACGCCCTTCCAGGAAGGCCGCCACCGACAACATCTCGGCAGCAGAAACCACCCCCTGACCTCCCCTTCCATGAATACGGATCTGAAACACTTTTATCCCCTTTCCTCTTTGAAGCCTCAACAAACGCGGTTGGCATGGAGACGCTGCATCAGGAAAATGCCATCAGCACATCGACATGGTCACTGGTACAGACTTGCTTCCCATCCCTCACCGAAAATGGTAGGACCCGGCATGATCGGTTGGCAAGTGAAAATCAGCGTTTCATGATGCAGAAATTAAATTATCTGCACTGATTTTTTTATCAGAGGTGATTTTCCCTGGATTTGTTTTCCAAAGGTGTCGCAGACTTGACGACCGTGGGCCAACGCACAATCTTCACGCATGACACATGGCAGCCGTGGGACACCAGACATGACCCAAAATGCAGCAGAAAAAATGGTGGATGCCCCGATTGAAGTCAAACAGTTTTATTATACGGCCTTGGAAGTTGAAAATGTTCGCTGCTTTAAAGATAGACAAAGACTCAATCTTTCCGATGAAAATGGCTCGTGGGCCAAGTGGACTGTATTGTTAGGTAATAATGGGTCTGGAAAAACGACTCTATTGCAGTGTTTGTATGAAATGATGCCGTACAAAATGAAGCTCATGGAATCAGATAAAATTTGCGTTCGTCCATATCTATCCGGGAACGGCAGAATTTCATTTGATAAATTCTCAAGAAATACTGGAAGTTTGTTTTTAGGTATTGAATATATTTTTTCTACTATAAATAATAAATTTATAAATGATCGTTCTGGCGTTGAAATTCGTTTGTTATCAAACCATAAATTTATATCAACGTATGGTTATTCTAAAATAGAAGAAAAATATTATTCATTATTTATCAGAAAATATGGGCAAAATCGTTTGTTTAGCAATGAGATTGGAGATAGAAAAGAAATAGACAATCAAGAATATTCACTAATAGAGGAGATTAATTTATTAAATCCTGAAAAATGGCTGTTGAATGCGGATTATACAGCCAGCAAGGAATCGAAAATTCAGGAAAGAGCTAAATTTCGCCTGAAAACAATTCAAGACACACTTGTTGATTTGTTACCGGATATTGAGGAAATCCGTATCGTGCCTCCAGAACGGGCAAAGGATTTGCCTAAGGTAGAATTCAGGACCCCTTATGGTTGGGTAAAATTCGATCAATTGAGTCTGGGATATCGCACCATGATGGGGTGGGTGGTGGATTTGGCGGCACGCATGTTTGACCACTATCCAGAAAGCCCTGATCCTTTGGCAGAACCAGCCATTGTGCTGGTGGATGAAATTGACTTGCACATGCATCCGCAATGGCAACGCAAAATCATGCACCATCTCAGTCAACACTTCCAAAATACCCAGTTTATCGTTACCGCTCACAGCCCCCTGATTGCGCAAGCCGCCACAGATGCCCGCACCAACATTGCCGTTCTTCGCCGGGAAGGCGATCAAGTCATCATTGATAACAATCCAGAAAATATTCGCAATTGGCGCATCGATCAAATTTTGTCTAGTGATTTATTCGGGGTACCCCTGCGTTCGGAAACCATGGAGCAGTTGATGCAGGAACGCGCCTCGATTCTCGCCAAACCTCACCTCACTGCGGAGGATACGGAGAGAGTGCGTCACCTGGAACAGGAGATTGGCGATCCTCCAGTCGGAGAATCAAAAACCGATTGGGAAGCCATGCAACTCATCCGGGCTGCCGCTGCCCATTTGCAGCAGGGAAAATGACGATGATCCGGATCGTCAAACCCGAAACCATCCCGGAAATTCTGGTGGAGCCGGGGGGAATCGAACCCCCGACTTCAGCATTGCGAACGCTGCGCTCTCCCATCTGAGCTACGGCCCCACGCTATACAATCCGCCGATTATCCGCTCCTGATTTTCAAAAAGCAAGTCAAAAGAAACAAAAACAGGCCAGGGATGCATGAAAAATTTTGGGTCCACGGCATCCCGTTCTTGTTGAGCGGCATCCTGTTCTTGTTCAAGGAAAAGCATTCTGGAGTACTTCAACTTTCCAGCCTGGCCCCTGGCGTGTAATCAGCACGGCATCGAAACGGCAGAAATGATTTGAATATTCCGGATGGGCTTGCAGGTAAAGCGTGGCCAGCAGCGTCAGACGGCGTTGTTTGCGAAAATCGATGGCCTCGGCGGGAGAACCATAGGTATCCGTGCGTCGCGCCTTGACTTCACAAAAAACCAGGGTATCACCCTGCAAGGCAACAATATCCAATTCACCCCGTCGAAACCGGACATTGCGTTCGAGAATGCGGTAGCCGGTTCGGCTCAAATGCCCGGCAGCCAGATCCTCGGCAAAACGCCCGAAAGCCTTCCGGTCATCCTGATGAGCATGCATCGATATATCCAAGCTCGTTTCTGTGTTTCAAAACGCCATGACAGCCTTGCCTGGTTGCGGATTGTCCAGGATTTCATCCGTCCAGTCCAGCAAAATCCACAAGAATGACCCAATAAAAATGTATGAAATCTGATCGGATGAACCAATCGTAAGGACACGCCCGATTGCGGTGGTGACTTATCGGGTTCAATCGTCTACTTCCGGATCGCATCATCGATATCTTCAGGCTTGTTTATATTTTTCAGAAGGTTTGGCCAGGGGATCGGATAGCCAGGAAGCGGTTTTGTTCGTCACCAGCCAATAGGCATATTCTGGAGCCAGGTCAAAGCCGCATGGCCATGCCAACGTGGGCCATTCATCAAGAAAAACGCGGCGAAACTCTTCCTGGTCACGCAGTTGGGCAGCACCTGGAACTGAATGTACCAATTTTGCCAAATCAGCCACACCACTTTCACCAGAATTAAAGGTCAGGAATAACTGGTAGTTGTCCAGATATTTCACGGTTTGTACGGCAATGGGCATGGTACTCCTCCTCACACCAGTGGTTCAACCTTGTGGAATTTCTTGTTATTCCACATTGACAGCAACTCCCGTTGATGCTTTTCCATCCACTCCTCAACCAACCCCCGTACTCGTGCGGGCAGGTGACCATCCAACACATTGAAGGAATGGATGTCCATCACGGCCCGGAATTCATTGTAACGTACATGAATATGGGGAGGGTTGTGTTCATTGAAATACATGAACACGACAATGCCAAGGAATCTAGATATTTCGGACATCGGTTCCCATCAAGCTCTTCAAGCTCAGGTATCACCCTGCAAGGCAACAGTGTCCGATTCGCCCCGTCGAGATCTGACATTGACAACCTCGCCTAGCCCCGGATTGTCCAGGATTTCATCCGTCCAGTCCAGCAAAATCCACAAGAATGACCCAACAAAAATATACAAAATCAGGTCGGGTGAACCCATCGAAGGGCACGCCCGATTTCGATGGTGACATTTTGGGTTCAATCGTCTATGATTGACAAGGATATTCTCAAGCTTGTTTCTGTTTTTCAGATTACTGGCATGACAACAGGGTGCGAATTGCATACAGCAAACAGGCCATTAAAACCCTGCGGCACATGCCCGCCAATGAGGCTCGATTGGTTCAAAGGAAGATCACCCTCTATGCGAAAGATCCCGCATCCCAGGTTGCCAACGTCAGAAAATTGCAGGGCCGTGATGGTTACCGACTCCGGGTTGGAGACTGGCGGGTCATTTTCGATCAGGACGGCAACGTCTTGGATATTTTGGAAATCGGCCCCCGTGGCGGGATTTACCGATAGGAGATCATGGCCATGAGCCATATTCTCAACATCACCATTGATGGCGTGGACTATGTCGCCATTCCCAAGACAGACATCGGGAACAACCCTCTCGATGAAGAAGCTTTCGATGTGGCCCGCTATGACCACATCAAAAAGCAACTGGCCACTGGTGAAGAAGAATTGATACCCTCTGAGTTTGTGGATCGCATTCTGAATGGGGAGTCTCCCCTTCGGGCTTGGCGTGAATTTCGTGGTCTGACCTTGCAGGTACTGGCTGATCGGGTTGGAGTTTCCAAGGAGTACCTCTTCGAGATCGAAAACGGCCAAAAGGATGGCTCTGTTAGTGTCATGAAACAGATAGCCAAGGCCCTGAAAGTCAACTTGGATGACATTGTTTGAGAGTCTATGCATGACCTTGTATGGCCAAGCTAACCGCCCATTGTTTCCTTGTTTGTAGTCATGCAAGTTGCAGTCGAGAAACTGGAAAAAAAAATTACGCATCATCAGTTTCCGCAAGGCCAACCGCAGAGAGGTGCTTAAATATGTCAGCCAAACGCATGGTACGCTTGCCGACAATTGAAGAAGATGCTGCGATCAATGCAGGTATCGCTGAAGACCCGGAGACGTTGGAAATTTCCGACAGCGATTTTTCCAAACTTAAACCGATGTTTGGCCACTCCACACCGGCAGTGGCGCAAAAGTCTCCACCACCGTGCGTTTCGATGCCGATATCGTGACCAGCAAAACGGCTTGGTCTGCTTCCTTCGACGCGAACATTGTTGGAATCGTTACGTTGCAATGGCTTGTTTGTAGACGACAGATTGATTGAGGGAATGCTTACTGATCTTGGAGAATGAGAAATTATGGCTCATGATGCAAATCGTAATTTCTGCCTTAATGCCCCAAGGCCAGAAGCCAAGAATATGGATGAATCGTCAACTGTGAAATGCGTATACTGTTCCCAGGTTTCTTCTTGCGGAAATGACCGATTGAGACTTGTTACAGGGTACTCTTTTCAGGTGGAAATCGAAATCATGGGAGACACCATATGGTAAACCGGTATTTAAATCGAGGGACACCATATCTACCTCCTCCAAGATCCGGGTCGGCTTCGTTAAATTTCTCATTTTAAAGGTTCGGATCCATCAGTCGCTTCAGGCAAATTGGATATGGGCTTTGTTTTGCGCTCCAAATAAGTTTCAAACAAGAATGACACCAGAGTAGCTGCTGCCCCGGTTGCAAGACCTGCATGGCGGGGCTGAATGCCCCGATTGGCCTTGGCAGACATGCCATGTCCGGTTCCGTAGTAGTTGCGCAACTCGGCTATTCCCTGTGATATCTGGGCAAGGCTGGAGAGAATCTTTTTGATGGTCTCAGATCCTTTTTTGGCATTGCTGACATCGTCTGGCAACAGGGCAAGAGACTTGCAGGTATTGCGTACCAGCTTCAGCAAGTCATCCTTTCCCGGATCTTCCCCTCTCTCCTCCAGAATTGTCTTGCAGACCGATTCCACCAACTCCTTGGCTGTACCAATGGCCAAATCAGGATCTTCTTGCACAGACGTAACCATGCGGTTAATCTGTTGGTTCAGGTAGCGTGAATCAATGGTCCCAGCCAAGTTCCTGATGCCGTTCATCGCAGGATTACCTGAAATTAAACTGGAAACCAATTTGCCATCCCTGTAATCAAATCCGTCATCCTTCAGGCAGGTAAGCAATTCTTGGACATCCGACTTCGTTTTATCTTGATTCGAGTCAGATGGTATTATCTTTTCGGAGCGAACAATGACTTCCTGATATGCATTCAACAACTTCCGGATATCCGATTGATTTGTAAAATCAAGTGTATGGTAATGCTGCTCTACAAGGCAACGACGCTCACCTTTATATTGCGGCTGATGTTTGGTATCGCATTGAATGCCTGCTTCTTCGAATATCATCTTAATATCATGCTTAATCCAACCAACCAGAAACTCCCGAAATCGGTTCCGGGTTTTTTTGCTGATCAGGCCACTGTCAACCATCTCCAATCTCCACCAATGGTTCCCCTCTTTCCAACATAATCAAGGCTTGAGAAAGGTTCCGCGAGAGGACATCTTTGAGCTTGGCATTGGATGTATTGCCACACGTTATCCACAAAATTTGGGGTGGGGGTCCCTGCTGAAAAAGAAAATGGAGAAAATCCGCGTCTTTGGTCACGATGGTAGCTCTTGATTGTTTGGCGGATTGAAAAATCTCCACGTCAGAAGCATCCCGCAATCCCAAGTCGCGAATGGCCTCGACTGTTATACCAAATTGCTCCCGCAGCCAAGGTGCCAATGCCGGCGACAATTGGGCATCAAGCCATAAAATCATGCGGCCAACAGGGGGTGATTCAGACGCTGGCTCGCAAACCGCAGGCATGCTGAAATATCCTCAGCCTCCAGATCGGGTAGTTCCTGAAGAATTTGTCCGGCGTCTAAGCCATTTGCCAGGAGATCCAGGATATCCGTTACCCGAATGCGCATACCGCGTATGCAGGGACGACCACCACATTGGTCCGGATTTACCGTAATTCGGTCAAAGAGTTCCGACATGATCGACCCGCCTGCGCCAAGTACTTTCAGAGTATTCTCTGGGTTCAAGTCTAATTCTTTTCCGTTCTCATCGCAAACGAATTCAATTTCAAAATCGCTGTTCAACGTTATTGTTCATGGTCTCACGAACCAACGCAACAAAACGCTCACAAAAAAGCTGGCAGGCTTCAGGGCCAAGCAGATAGCGGCGATAGGTTTCCTGTCCCTGGCGGGCCACTTCGGTAAAGTGTGCGGGATTGGCCAGGATGGTGGTGATTTGTTCGTCAAGGTCGGCCAGGTCCCAACGATGGGCCACCATGGTGGTGCCATTTTGATAATAATCCGGCCAGGTTTCCATGTGAGACATGTCGGGTTTCAAGAGGACGGCACCGCACAGGAAGGTTTCGTAATCCCGGTAGGCGATTTCGCCCCAGCCGAAGGGGGAGACCACGAGGCGACTCTCGGCCATTTCGCGCAAAAAATCCGGGCGGGAGAGACGACCGACGCCGCGATAACGGGCCAGCTTTTGATCAATCAGGACTCTCTGGTAGGCGACAACGGCGCTTTTATAGTTGGTATTGATTCGGCAGGCAACCTCCTTGGGGCGTGGCGCGGAGGGCGGGTGACAACGGGTCGCAGGCCGTAGTAACCAACGGAGGGGCCAACGCTGGTAAAGATCCATGCGCCGATGTCCCCAACGGGAATAGTCCGCCAGACCTGAATTCCAGGAGAGACACAGTTTGTCCAGCCAGGCCGGGTTGGCAATGACTGTCGGGGCAACGGGTTCGGGATCGTTGACTCCGGCGTGATGATGGTAAAAATCCGTGAAGAGACGGTTGCCATACATGGGGGAGAGGTAACGCTGTCGATCCCGCAACAGTTGATTTTTGCAATATCGATGCACGAAAGGCAAAACCTGGGTCACGATCCAGCCGCTGTTGTCGCCGGTATCGAAAAAAAGAACCCTCTTGATGCGTTCCTGAAAGGAGGCAAACTCCGCCAGGATGGCGCCCGGGCGCTTTTCCCAGGCCAGGCGATAATACTTGCTCTCGACAATGAGCAGATCGCAGGCAAAAAGATCCGGGGTGATGGCCGTAAACAGGCGGAACTGAATGCCATGTTCACGCAAAGCCACCTGGTAGCGGAGCAAAGGATACAAAAATCCCCGCCCATTGGTGGTGACACACCCTTCCGTCAGGATATGGATGCGTATCATCAAGAAGGGGCCATCAGGCCGAAGTCATTTTTTTCAAGAGAACCGTGCGCAACCCCCCGGACCGACAGATGAATTCAATGGCATCGTCGGGTCTGATATCGCGGAAAATGACCCGGGTCAAAAAATCGGTTTCAATGGGAGGACCGCCCCGATAGCCCCGCGCTTCGACCTTGATGGTGCCCGCCGCACTGGATGAGGCCGCCAAAGGGACCCCATAACCACGGTCAAACAGACGCCGCAGAGGCTTTTCCAGGTCGTGATCCGGGGTATAGCGGGTCAGGTGCGTCTCAAAGATGATCATGGGTGCCATTTTTTCGGCTTCCACGGCTTCCAAAAGACCATTGATCACCTCCACCTCATGGCCTTCGACATCCATGCGAATGAGATCGGGCGGGCCATGCTCCGGGAGCAGTTCCGGCACGGTGATGGTCTCCACATCGATGGTCTTGCCGGTCAGATGGGTGGTTCCGGACCCGACGGGATGGAAGGTGTTGAGGTTGGACTGGGCCGCCAGATGAAAGGTCTGCCGATCATGCCGGTCGGAGACGGCACAGGGCAGAAGTGTCACGTTGGTGCAGTTGTTCAGGGCCAGATTTTTTTTCAGGAGTTCGGCATTGGCCGGTGAGGGTTCGATGGCCACGATGCGGCCCGTGGGACCAATCAGGCCCCGTTCCATCAGAACGTAGTAACCGATATTGGCACCGATATCAAAAACAGTCATCCCCGGTTTCAAGACCTCTTCGAGGATCACCTTGTGGTCCAGCTCCCGGGATCCAAACAGCAACAACGTGCGGGAAATGCCCCGGTCCTGGCTGTCCAGGAACATGCGGTAATCATAGATGGGTTCTTCCAGAAAGCGGTTTCCCAGGAGTCGTCCCTGGACCAGGATCCGCAATCCCTTGAACGCCACCTGGAGCAGGCCGACAGGACCACGGTGGCGCAGAACGGTCGATAGACTGGAGATCATGGCCGATTTTCCTCCCTGGGAAGCAGCAGATATTCATTCATTTCCAGATGGGTGACAGGTGAACGATCCACGGGATCGAGAATGTCGTAATTCAAGGCGTGGAGCAGCTCGACAATGGCGTCGGTGGTCTGCCCCAGCAGGGCAATCTGGCCCGGATGGATGCTCAGGAAAACCAGCGGACGCTTTGTGGTCAGGGTTTCCTTGGCTCCTTGCAGGACAAACAGTTCATACCCTTCCACGTCAATCTTGATCACCTCGGGATGGATGCGGCGTTGCCGACAAAAACCATCGATGGTGACCTGATTTTTTTCCGTGACCTGGTAGGCATCAAGATCTTTTTTGATCACCACGGAGTTCATACCGGCATCGCCGTCCATTTCGTGGAAACGGACGCCGGTTTTTTCGCAGTCTCCGACCAGATCCGGAATGACTTCGACCTGGGTGATCTGATTGGCGGCCAGGTGACCGAGAAGAAACTGCCGGTTGGCGGCAGCGGGTTCAAAGGCGTAGACCCGTCCCTCCGGGGCCAGCACCGAGGCCACCGGCATGGCAACCAAGCCGATGTGGGCACCCACATCCAGGACACAGTGCCGCCCCCGGCAAGCCTCGACACACACCTGGAAACCGGCATTGTGCCGCTCACCCCACTGCTCAAAATTGCTGAAGGCAAAGCGCCCATTCAGGCGAAAAGGTCCGTAAGGACCGATGCGCGACGCCACCGTAGACCGTGACCCGATCCGGCCCTGTAGCCAACGATAGGCGGAACCGGCCAGACGCCAGAAGGGGGCAAACCGCTTTAAAGGTCCGTGTCGAAGATGGCGCAAAGTGCGTATCAATGCCGTCATGCCCTGGTTTGTGCTACAGCCCGATGGTAGAGGTCAATGTATTTTTTCACGACCGTGTCCCAGGAAAAGGCCAGAGAGCGGGCACGTGCCCGTGCGGCCCAGTGGGCGCGTGCCGCCGGATCCTGCAACAGTTGCGCCATGGCTTCGGCCAGAGGTTTCTCATCCCCGGGAGGGACGAGTATACCATCAACGCCCTGCCGAATGATATCCCTGCATCCAGGTGCCAGGGTGGTGATGATCGGCAAACCGGCGGCCATGGCCTCCACCAGGACGATGCCGAAGGTTTCGATCAGGGAAGGAAACACAAAAACATCCGCCGACCGGTACAGGGCCACCAGATCATCGGCAGGCAACTGGAGCGTACTGGTCTGGCCGGGATGCAGAACGGGTTTGGCGGGGGAATTCCAGAGGATGCAGGTCTGCTCCAGGTTCAGTTCGCGGATCAGGGGGAGCAGGGTTTCATTGTTTCCGCCGGCGATCACCACCCGAAAATCTCCGCCATGGGTTTGACGCAGGCGGGCGGCAGCCTGGACCAGAGCCGGAAAATTTTTTTTGGGATGATTGCGACCCACGGCCAGAAAGAGACAGGCCTGGGCCGGAATGCCCAGGTCGGCACGGACTTTTTCCCGATCCACATGCATCTGGAATCGTTCCAGGTCCACCCCGTTGGGAATGGGAGCGATGCGCGTTTCGGCCACGCCCAGATCGCGATATTCCGCGCTGACACTCTCGGTGATGGCCACCAGATATTGTGCTTGTGGCAGCCAGGTGCGGATCAAGGCATCCACCTGGGGATCCAGGCGGGCACCGTAGCCGATGGCGCTGTTTTTTTGAATATCCTCGCCGGCACAGCGCACAAGGTGGGCAATGTTGCCGTGCCGGCGGGCAAAGTGGACCAGGGCCACGCCGACGGGATACCCCACCGTTCCATGCCAGACATCAAAGCGGTAACGTTTGCGCAAACGGGAAAAAAATCGGTCCAGAATCCATAAACCCACATTCGGCCAATGGCTTAAGATTCCCCACATCTTGGGCGGAAACGGGACGACTTCATAGGGGAGATTCCACCCTTGCTGACGCAACTGCCGACAATGGGGTTCGGGGGCAATCACCACCGGCACATGCCCGGCACGTTGCAGACGGGATGCAATGTTGTGCAAGCCGACCTCGGCCCCACCCGTGTTCGGCAGGAATGAAGAGATGGGCAGGGCAACACGCAACGAATTATTCTTGAATGGATCATGCGCCATTTGTGAGCCACTTTCCGCATTGTTCTGCAACGAATCATACGCCATGTTTGTAACTATTTAGCCTCTCCCTATGCATTCTTCTTTGTCATATTATCGACTAACCGCTTGATGAAGAATTAATAAACGTTTGAAAAACTGGGATGGAGGTCCAGGAGGAAGGGCTGTGCCCTTCCTCCTGGCGGGGTTTGGGGCGAAGCCCCAACAAGGTCTTTCATGTCGAATCCTTTTTTTGAGAGCCCCAACAAGGTCTTCATGTCGAATCTTTTTTTTGAAAGGGTTCTGAAATGGTTACCCATGTTCAAGCAGCTTTCCCACGTTCAACACCGGGTCCCGGGATGGCGCGGTCAAGGCGTCGAGCAGACGTCGATAGTCCCCATCGATGACAGATGTGGCTGCCTGAGCGTGCATGTCACGGGCCATGCGGCGGCATTGTTCCACGGGCATGGCCTCGGCAAGCAGCATGGCCGCCGCCCAGGCATCGGGGTCCAGGGGCCTCAAGAAACCATTTTCCCCCTCCCGGATCCACTCCTGGAATGCCGCCTCTGCCGCATTGGCCACCACCGGCACGCCACACGCGATGGCTTCCAGCATCGGGGTACCCAGACCTTCATCCCAGGCCGGCAGGGTATAGATATTGGAGAGCTGCATGAAAGGGGCGGCGGGCACATGGCCCTGTTTCAGAAAGACCCGCTCCGCAAGTCCGAGTTCCAGAATCCTGGCCTCGATCCTTTGAAAAACAGCCTGATCCCGCTCCCGAAAAGGACCACTTTCCACCAACGGCCCGGCCAGAACCAGCTTGAAGCGGGTCGGCAGACGGGCCAGAACCTCCAGCAGGAAGATTTGATTTTTACGCGGGATGAACTTGGCCACTGCGGTGATGACACATGCATCGGTCTGGAAGGGAGTCCACTGTTGCCGGAGGGTTGCCCGGTTGGCAAAATCCGGAAAAAAGCGGGTTTCGTCCACCGGATTGGGGCGGATCCAGACATTGGTTCGCAGCCCCAGCCGGGCACACACCGCGCCCAACTCCCGGGAGATGGCCACCACAATCGTTCCCTGCGTCAGATCGGGTCGCCAGAAACGCCGCAGGCCGGGAAAATTGAGATCCGGACTGGCCCCGGCATTGACGAGTTCGAGAAGCAGGGGAATGCGGTGCCAGCGTGACCACACCACGGCAGCGATGGTGGCCGGGGAGATGCCCAGGACATGAACCACGTCCGGATGCCTCTGGCACAATACGCGCCAGGCGGTCAGACCTTCCCACCAGATTTGCACGGCCTGCACGACCCGCCGCAAACCGTGCCAGGGAATCCGGTGGGTATGCTGAAACAGACGCGAGGCCAGACGCCACACGCTGACTCCCTCGAAGACCTCCTTTTGCCGACCGGCATGGGTCAAGGCGTTGCACACCACTTCCCATTCCAGATCGGGCCAGCGCTGGTGCAAACGTTTCCAGGTGGCATGAACACGGTTTCCCGAACCGGAATATTCCGGTGGATACTTGCTGGAGACGACCAGGATTTTCATGATCCAGGGGAGGAGAAAAATCGGTCGATGGTCAGGAGTCCATTCAGCAGGGCGCAATGGTCCCGTTGGCCGGCAAAGTGTTCCTCCACCAGGGAGCGGATACGTTCCATGTCAAACAAACCCAGGGCCGTCAAAAATTCGGAGTCCGGCAACACCCGGACCAGATCCTGAATGGTGGGGTTCATGTCAATCGACTCCCGGGCGGGTGGCCAGGAACGATCCTCATTGCGAGGCATGCTGCGCAGCCGGGGTCCCAGCAGGCGGTTGGCCGCCGCCCGTCCCCAGCGCAGGGCCGTCGCCTGCCACAAGGGCAGGTCGGCACGGATATTGTGGTTGGCGTTGCGCACCTGCATCATTTTGGGATTCAGGTGGCGAATGGCCAACTGATAGGCCCGCCAGTTGTATTTGTAGTCAACCGGCATGGCCAGACACAGATCGTACAGATTGTTTTCCATGGACGGCACGCGATAATCCACATAACTGTGCAGCGAAAAAGCCATCTGGAACGAGTAGTGGCGGGCAAAATTATGCAGATGCATGAACTCCCAGAGGTCGTACCCCTCGGCCCCGAAGCCGCGCCCCAGGGTCAGGCGTTCCTCGACACTGTGGCGCAGATGGGCAAGCAGGTCTGCACGCCGCTCGGGACGCACAATTTCCCAGGGATCCGAAGTCTTGATGCGATAACTGATGGTATTCAGGAACTGCCCGGCCAGATCCCGGTCAAGACCATGCAGCCGGAAGGCACAGGTTTCCGTTCCCAACAGGCGCAGGGGGGCCTTGGGAAGGTAGTGACCACAAAACATGATATCCAGGGCCAGACCCAGAAAAATGGCATTGGCCGATGGCAGGATTTCCCGCCCATAGCCGGCGAATTGGGCCTCGGTATAATTGGTCATGCCGCCCGCAACAAAGACGGCATCATCGACGCGATCATTGAGATACTGGACCGGACGCGAAATAAAGTGATGGGGCACCTGGGCAATCCGGGTCAACTCTGCGGCCACCTCGAATTCATTGTTGCGTTGCGGGCAGTTGGTAAAGCAGACGATTTTGCCCATGGTGCCCGCCAGAATGGCGCGTGAATCCAGCCCGCCGCTCAGCATCAACCCGTATTGGCGCTCGTCCGACTGGTAGAGGGCCACGGAATTCCGCAACCGTTCGGCCAGATCTTTGGCAAAACCTTCCAGGGACAACGTGGTCTTGGTGAAGGTGGGATGCCAATACCGCCGTATCTCACCGTCTCCCATGGACAACACCGAGGCAAACGGGAGAAAGCGGCTCTCTTTTTCGTAGGTTTTCTCCCCGAACAGACGCCGGAAATAGAGAAACTCGAAAAAATGGGCCGGAATCAATTGGGGTTTGTCAATCCGGGTGAACAAATCCTTGAACGAGGTGCTGCCCAGCAGGCGCTTGCCTTGCAGCCGATAATAAAAGGCCCGCGAGGCAAAACGATCCGTGATCACCCTCAATTCCGGAGTCCGTGAATCGTAGAGGAGGATCAGGAACGAGCCATTCAGGCTGCGGGCAAAATCGGCGGGTTCCGGATTTTCTTGCAGGTGGCGGATCACGCCGGAATCATGAATGCGATCCTGGATGGCCGGGTGGCCGCACAGCACCACGAGGCGTTTGCCCAGGCGGTGCAGACGCGGCATGGGGTGCATGTTTCTGGCGGTCAGGATGAAAAAATTGTCGGCAAAGAGAACATCCTTGTCGGTGGGGGGAGGGGTCACCCCATCCGGATCGAAGGTAACGGTCAGGAGGAACGTGTTCATATCAACTCCATGAAAGCGGGCCAGGCCACATCCGGATAGAAGCGATGCCCTGCCGGACCGGCCACGGCCCGAATATGTTCGGGTCTGCCCAAACGCGCATACACCGGTTGTGCCCCGGCCACGGCAGCCGCCACCTCGGCAAAGGGGTAGATATGGTCCTTGTGACCCGACACGGCCACCAACGGACGCGGAGCTAACAGGGCCAGGATATCGTCATATTCCAGCCATTCAAGGATTCCTGGAATGACGGTATCCGGGCAGGTTTTGCGCCGACCGCTCGTGGTGCGAAAGCGTCCAACGCAACTGCCGGCAATCACCCCGGCAATACGTTCATCCAGGGCGGCGGCATAGAGGGCGGTATCGCCGCCGCCGGAATTGCCCATGGCATGGATGCGGTGCGGATCAATTTGCAGGTGCGGGGCGGCATGCACGAGCCAGTTGATCACGGCCTGGATATCCATGACCCGTTCGGCCAGCAGGGTCCGGCCCAGCAGCAGGGCACGATTGACCTGATCGATGCAGGGGTGGTCCCACTGGTGGGTCACTTCTTGTTCCCGGCGCTCGCCGAAACCGCTTTGTTCGATACAGACCGCCACAAACCCCCTGGCCACCGCCTGGACGGCGAAATCCCCGCCCCGCGCCAGGCGGGCCGGATCGATGGTCTCCCGCGCCTCGCCCCAGGAAATATGGGCACCCGAGGTATGGCCTTGCAAACAAAGCATCACCGGCGCGGCAATCGCACTCTGTCGGGTCGGATCCAGCACCAGGCTGGCCACCACCCGCCGCACCGGCGACAGGTGCAGATAACAGGCCTCGCGCAGCAGGCCGTTGGGCAGCATGTCACGCCAGGAATGTTCGAGTTCCGGCAGATTTGTATTGTCATGAAACCCCATCAGCAGCGACAGTTTTTCTCTGGCGCGGCGTTGCCACTCCCGGGGATCGTTTTTTTCATTCGTGACGTCCGAAGGATCGATCCGGGACGCAGTTCCACCGTCCATGGCATTCTGGATCGTGACCTGGGACACGGACTTGCCGTCAATTTCACTCCGGGTACTGCCTCGGGACGCGGAGTTGCCGTTCGTGTCTGCCGGGGTATGGGTCGAGGCCTCGGCTTGATCATCGGTTTTATCCGATGCGCAGAACCGGGACCAGGAGAGACGCAAGGCTGCCTGGGCATAGGCTGCAAAATGGTCGGCGCTGGGACTGAGCGTTCCGACGGGTGGCGTGGCACCGGGTCGTTGCGGAGAGGGCCAGGGTCCCAGAATGGGGGTCAATTTTTGCCGCAGACGCAACAGCCGCGCCGCGACCAGGGGACGCTGCCGCAGGATGTACAAAATTTTGCGTAACGAAAAAAACCCCTCGCGCCAGATGGGAGCGGAATCTTGAAGCGCGACCGGGGATAGAGACACAGAAACCTGCTGGCTGGAAAGAGGTGCAGAAGAGGGTGTCACGGCGGGGGTTTGCCGGTCACGAGGAGGGGCAGGGGAGGGTATCACGGCGGCTTGCCGCCCTCAAGAATTTGCCGCCCGAGATAAATGGCCTCGGCCATGGCCCAGTCGTCGGCATCGTCGATATCGACCGACTGAACCCGGGGCATGGGATAGCCCAAAAAATCATCATCCCGCCCGGCTCCCTGGATATCAAGAATGCGGCGGGCCGGAAAAAAGGTGAATGACCCGGCCTCGTGATATTTTTTGCCCAAATCCTGGGAACGAACCTTGAACATGCCGGGTTGGTTTGGGGTCAGGCGATTCCCTTCACCGAGAATATAGGCCCACTCGACAGGGACGGCATAGGGGGTGATGCCCAGCACCGACAGGGTGGGGTTGGCCTCCTGCAAGGCCGATGCCCCCCGCAAATCCGCCGCCGCCACCAAAGGCGAGCAGGGGTTCAACAGACATACCTGGGTAAAATGCCGCCCCCGTTCCTGCCATGTCTCCAGGACATGTTTGAGTACCGGCATCAGGGGGGTATGATCATCGGCCAGTTCCACGGGCCGGGGAAAAGCCACGGCATGTCCCAGAGAGGCCACGACCTCCATGATCCGGGTGCTTTCCGTGGAGACGTGAATGACGTCGAAGATGCCCGACTCCCGGGCCGCCCGCAGGGCATGACCGATCATGGGTAGGCCACAGAAGGGGCGAATGTTCTTGTCCGGCAACCGTTTGCTGCCGCCCCGGGCCGGAATGATGGCGATGCGTGCAGTCATGTCAGGAAATTTTGCATCCTTTCCGAATGAGTTCCAGACTTTCCGGTCCACAATTGCAGAGCAGATCCACAACCGACATGTAGGGAATGAACTCCCCAAAGGGTTGCGCATACTGTGGATGCTCGAAGGCAAAGTAACCGACCGGAATTCCCCGGTCAGCAAAGGCCGTGGAATTGTCGAGATACTCTTTGGAGCCAGGCGGCGACACATAGCGGGTCGCTCCCAGATGGGTGCAGATTCCGGCCAGGAGTTCCGCCTTGCTCCCTGTGGTTTCCAGGGTACTTGCATACAGCAACGGTGTCGTGATGCCCAATCGGTCGCGCAGCCATTGAATCAGTTCCATGGTCAGGGCGGCCAAGCGGGCATGGCCTTTTTCAAGAATATCGATCAATCCGGGAACATAATCCTGGAAGTAGGGGGTTTTGCCATAAGCAGTACGCAGGGAGCGGGCATGCGTCACGATAAAATCCCGCCCGGTGTCGATGGCGACATCCTGGATGCGTTGCTCGCGCAGTCCCTTGCTCAGGACAGGTACCGTCAACCATTGGGCACCATCCGCCGTCTTGATGCGGTTGCGTTGTTGCCAGGAGCGCCGGTCGTATTGTACGGAGTCCAGCAGGACAAACTGATCCACCTGATCCATCAGCCCGAAATATCCGGCCCATGGCAGGTAGGTGGGTTGCATGATGGCGAGGGTGGTCACGCTTCGACTGCCAGTCCGGCACCCCAGGTGCCATAGGCGTTGCCATTGTAGATCATGAACTTGCGTCCCTTGTGTTGGGCGATGACCGCATATTCGATCATTTCGGAATCCCAGCCATCCGGGGAGACGGTGATGCCGACAAAATCGTCATTGCGGATCCAGTTGATGCCGTCCTCGGACTCCGCATAAGCCAGACGGTAGGCTTTTCCTTTGGCCGCAAACCACATTTTGTAGACACCATCTTCCAGCAACACGAAGGGGCGGGCCAGGGCGTTTTCGTTTTCATCACGAAAATCGATGCACACCGTTCCATCCCGTTGCCAGTCGATACCGTCATGCGACGTGGCATGCTGGAGATTGTAGCGGGGCAGATCCCGATGTCGCCAGGCTGTGCCTGCCACATACCACATTCGCCACAGGCCATGGTCGTAGATCACAAACGGGGCCGTGTTGATATAGGGATTGATGTGATTGCGATCCAGGACCGGAGCTTCGGAATATTTCTTGAATGTCGCGCCGTTGTCTTCGCTGAGAGCCAGTCCGGCATAGAGATCCATGCGCGTGGTGCCACCCGGCTTGAAGCCGACATAGTACATGTATTTGCGTTTGCCGTGATTGACCAGGCAGTTGGGTACCACGCCATTGTCATCGAAGGTGCCCAAATGCCCTGGAAAGATCACCGGTTCCCTGGCCCAATCGACCACCTTGCCATCCTGTTCCAGATCGATGATGGCCCAGGCGACATGGGTTTGATTCTTGTCGTTGCGGCCCCCGAAATAGACCTTGAAACATCCCCCTTCGACGGGAATGGGATCGATGGTGGGAGCCATGATATGGGTACGATTCCACCAGAGTTCGGTCCGGGGTTCGAGGATCAGCCCTTTTTTTTCCCATTTAATTTTTTTCGTGAACATCGGCATCCTCCCTCAACCCTTGACGGTATCCGCATCGGTCAGACCGAACAGTTGGTAGGTATCGGTTTTTTCCGCCTTGGTGCGTTCCGGTGCAAACAGTTGCCGTGGTTTGGTATTGCGCATGATCAAGGATCCGGCTCCGACCATATTTTCCGGGGCGACCACGATCCGGTCCCGAACTGTCGCATTGACACCGAGATAGGTGTAGGCCCCCACCCGGGAATAACCGGAAACCACCGCCTGTCCGGCGACAAAACAGTGATCCTCGATGACGGCATTATGGCCGATATCGCACCCGCACCAGAGGATGACATCGTTGCCGATGCTCGTGAAGGGTTGCACCGTGCAATGGTCAAAGATGAACACATTGTCCCCGATGGTGGAGTTGGACCAGATTTGCACGCTCGGGTGGACATAGGAAACCAGCGTATACCCCTTGGCCTTGGCTTCGTGATACACCCTGGCCCGGGTTTTGTTGAGTTTTGACTGGCCCACGGCGACATACATTTTATACTGATCCGGCGGGTGGGTCGTCGTCAAACTTTCAAACTCCACGACCGGGCGGTCAAAAAGGGTATGTTCCTGCCGATGCGCCGCATGCACCGCAAAGGCCACGACCTCGTAGGAGCTGGCTTCATTGAAGTAGGTAAAGGCGATTTTGGCAAAATCCGCCGTTCCGAATAGAATGATTTTCTCTTTCATGACATTCCTGCCCGGAAAAACTCTGAAATGGTGGCACCGGCACCGCCGACCAACCCGGCTTGAGCACGGCTCGATTGACCCCAGAGGATGGCGTCTATCCAGTCAAGGTGTCAACGGATCATGGCAGGCTTGTCATTTCGAGCCTGGATTGCGCAATCTGAAATCCTGCCTGCTTCAGATGGCAATGTGATCTGTGAACGGCCTTGGCCATGCGCATGTTTTTTCTCAATTGATCATATCCCCATAATTGGTATAAGTTACCCTTGCTTGTTCTTGTTTGTTTTTGTTATTTCCAACCGTGATCGCCGGCAGGGGGAGGATTTCATGAAATATGCTCGTTTCATCTGGATTGCCGTTTTCCATGTTGTCCTCCTGATCTCTTTTCCGGTGGCAGCCAGTGAGAATATCACGCCGCCCCTGTTAAAAAATCAAGCGGTTTACGCTCCTGTCTATTCGCATGTGTTGCACGGCAATCTGGGACGCGACGGCAAACCCGAAGAGATGCTGCTTTCTTCCATGTTGAGTGTCAGAAATACCGACCCATCTTATGGCATGACTATTATCAAGGTTGATTATTATGACACCCATGGTCAGATTATTCGTCGGTACATCACCAAGCCTGTCACGATTCCAGCCATGGGTTCCACCGATTTTTTTGTGGAAAACAGGGACCGTTCCGGTGGAACCGGAGCCAATTTTGTTGTCGAATGGGAAGCTGCCCAACCCATAAACCAGCCTATCGTGGAATCCGTTCAGGTATATTTCTGGGGAACCCAGGCCCAGGCCTTTGTCAGTCGTGGACAACCCATCCACCTGCATGTCAAACCCGAGGTTCAACCTGCAAAATAAAATACATATATGGGTCGAAGGAGTTTTTTTATTGCCACATCTGTTGTTGGCAAGTCACCAGATTGCCTGTTTCTGTAATGGTATCGGTTTTTGTTTACACCCTTGACGAATAGGAATGGTGCATGAATCTGGGTCGTTGGCGGCTGCCATGGATATCTGCCAGAGTGTTGTTGGCGGTGTGTGGTGTGGTGATGGGTATTTGTCCTGTCCTGGCGGGAGAGATCAAGGTTGGTATGTCCTCGGCTTTCAGCGGCCTGGCAGCAGCCATGGGCGAGGGGATGAGACAAGGGGTGGAAAGCCATTTCAGGAAAATCAGCTCGGACGGTGGTGTCCATGGCCAGACCGTGCGGTTGATTGCCCTGGATGATGGCTACGAACCCGAACGCACGGCTCCCAATGTGCGACGCCTGATCGAAGAAGAAAAGGTCATTGCTCTCATCGGCAATGGGGGAACACCAACTGCCGTGGTGACCGTTCCCATCGTGCAGCAGATGAGGACACTGTTATTCGGGGCCTACACCGGCGCAAGCCTGTTGCGCAAAAAACCCCCGGAACGTTACGTCGTCAATTATCGCGCCAGCTACCGGGAAGAGACGGCGGCCATGGTCACCGGCCTGCTCAATCGCGGCATCAAACCGGAAGAGATTGCCTTTTTCACCCAAAATGACAGTTTCGGGGATGACGGTTATCGAGGGGGGATCGAAACCCTCCAGGCCATGGGCTTTTCTGCTGCCGAAAAATTGCCGCATGGACGTTATACCCGCAACACGATCAACGTGGAAGAAGGGTTGAGTACCATCCTTGCCGGCAAGGTGGACCCCAAAGCCATTATCCTGGTAGGTTCCTACAAACCCTGTGCCGCCTTTATTCGCCTCGCCCGCCGTGATCTGCCCAACACCCTGTTTCTCAATGTCTCGTTTGTGGGCAGCGAACCCTTGGCACGGGAGCTGGGTGCCGAAGCCGAGGGCGTGATCGTGACGCAGGTGGTTCCGCCTCTCGACAGCGATCTGCCCCTTTTGCACGAATTTCGGCAGGTCATGAAGGATATGGGCATGAATTCCAGTCTGATCGCCCTGGAAGGATACCTGGTTGCGCGTCTCTTTACCCTGGGGTTAACCAAAGCCGGGCCTGATCCAACCCACGAAAGTCTGGTCGATGCCCTGGAAAACCTTGGCACGGTCGATCTGGGCCTGGATACTCCCCTGCATCTGAGTCGTGAAGAACATCAGGCAAGCCATCGCATCTGGCCCACTGTTTATCGCCAGGGGCGCTTTGTGACCCTGGATTGGAAAAACTTGTGAACACAAATGCGACAAAGGCATCCATGATGCTTTTCAGGGGAACGTGAATATGGCATTCGGTTTGAAATTAAGCATTCGCAACATGGTGTTGGGCTTGGCCATGGCCTCTGTGCTTTTCATCCTGTTGCTCTCCACTGTCGCCTTGCTCTCCAACCATCGGCTGGTGAAATATCACGAAGAATTGGTGGAAAGTGCCTTTCCGGTCAGCGAAGCTGTGCGAAGCGTGTTGGAAATCGTCATGCGGCTCAAGGATCGGCAACACGAAATGATGAATGTCATCTCGGTCGCCGAGTTGATGGCCATCACCTCGCGCACCCCCCTGGAACAACGCTATGACCAGGAGCGCCAGCGCCTGGAGGGCATTCTGGTGCGCTTTCCCGCAACCAGGGAAAATCTGACCGAACTGGATCGCAACTTTGTTGACCTGCTCAAGGCGGACAGCCGCTTGACAGAACAACGTCGGCAGTGGCTGCTTCTCTCTGCACGCTTGAAGGATGGTTTTCATAAGTTGGAGCGGGAAGCAGATAAAATTGTCCTCATGGCAGATGCATTGGCAGGCAAGACGCGGCTCGAAGAGTATCGTCGCATCAGACGCATCCGATCCCTGCTGGAACAAGAGGCAACGGAAACAACCTGGCTTCCTTTGGTTCGCGAGCAGTTCAAGACAACTTCGGCACATGTCCAGAATGCCACGGCCAATGTGCGTCAGGGAAGTCTTGCCCTGGTTCTGCTCAGCCGCCAGTTGACGATGGAAAGGCGTCGGGATCTGCTGATCAGCATTCGCGCCAATGGCATTGAACAAGCCATGGGAACCATTCGTGACGCCCTTTCCCGGTTGAAAGATCAGATCGATGCGGGATCGGAACTGCATCCTCTGACCCTGGAGCTGGAGTCTTCTGTTCTGAAAATTCCATCACTTCTGACCGAGGGGGAAAACTCCCTTTATCAGTTGTTACAGGCCTCGTTTGTCGCTGATGATCTGTTGCGCGACTTGCGTGTCCAATTGAATCAGGCTGCGGTCCAGGTCATGCTGAATGTGGAACAACTCTCTTCTCCTGCCGGGTTGCTGCGGGGTGAAATTGCCGCCGATACCCAAGCCGTGGTTACCGCCAACCGCTGGATGATGCTCTCAATCAGTGTCCTGGCACCGCTGACCATGACTGCGGCGATTTTTCTCTTCCTGCGCTGGCTGATGCAACGTACCCGCCGGATTGTGCATTCACTGCAAGTTTGTTCCGAAGGAAATTATTCAAGTCGTGTTCCCCTGGAGGGAACCCGCGACGAACTGGACAATATTGCAGTGATGGTCAATTCCCTTGCGCAAACCTTGCAGCGTTTGGAGTCTTCCGATCAGCATGCTCTCATGTCCCGTCTCGCTCTCAATGCCTTGCTTGAAACTTCCCTGACGCCTTTGACGCTACAAGACTACCTTAAAACAGCCCTGCAAATCATTCTGAACATTCCCTGGATCAAGGCCTGGAACAACAAGGCAGCCATCTTTCTTGTGGATCAAGAAACAGGCGTCATGCAATTGACCGTATCTGTTGGACTTTCATCAGAAGAGGTGCAGATTTGTTCCCAGGTGAAAGCGGACCATTGCCTGTGTGGCATCGTCCTGGCCAAGGGCACGATGGAATTTGGCAACAACAAGGATGCCCGCTGCCTGATTCGTCATCCCGGAGTGGACGACCACAGCCAGTATTGCATGCCCATTCTCTCCCGGGGAAAGGTGTTGGGAGTTTTGACCCTTCAGGTGGATAAGGCCCCGTCCCAGGATGCGGAAATCGAGGCCTTGCTGACCAGTATCGTCCACTCCCTGGCAGAGGTGATCGAACGCAAACGGGTGGAAGAACGCCTTGAACATATGGCGCATCACGATCTTTTAACCGGCTTGCCCAACCGCTCCCTGTATCATGAACACCTGGATCGGGTCTTGTCCAGGGCAGCCCGCACCCGGACCATTGCGGCGGTCATGCTTCTGGATCTGGATCGTTTCAAACAGGTCAATGACTCCCTGGGGCATGCCGCCGGAGATGCCTTGCTGGTGGAAGTAACCAATCGGATTCAGGGAACCTTGCGGGCATCGGATCTCCTGGCCCGTTTTGGCGGGGACGAGTTTGCCGTGGTTCTTGAAGATGTTGCCACAATCCAAAACGTCACCCTCGTGGCAGAAAAAATTCTGCTTTGTCTTGGCAAACCGTTTGATATCCAAAATACGGAATGCTCGATTGGGGTGAGTATCGGCATCAGCCTGTATCCCGAACACGGTGAAAAGGCAGAAACCCTCATGTCCCATGCCGACAAGGCCATGTACGCCGTCAAGACGAGTGGACGCAATAATTTTCAGTTTGCTCACGCTTCTCACAATTGATGAACACTGACGCCACCCTCGAAAGTCTCAGTTTAGATTCCACATCAGCAATGGCTGCCGTGTCACTCAATCTGCCTCCCGCTCCCAATTCGCCAAAACCGGAATCGTTGATGTCAGGGTTTATGCAACTAGACAATTATGGATGTTTGTAAATTAATATCATCAGAAATCGAGATTTTTACAGAAAATTTTAATCGTAAGTTAGCGGCAAACGTAGCTGTGGATTACGAATGATCGTATCTTCAGGTTTCATGGCACTGGTTTTTTTACGTATTTCTCCATTTGGACCAATGATCAGAATATCTTTTTCTCGTAAGGAAGGCTGGAATGCTTCCTTGAGCATAGTCACTGTTGCCGGAGTTCCGTTAAAATTGTTTTCCAAAAACTTACTGAATAAGATACCTTCTTTTCCGACGCAATCGTAGATGTGTTTGGGTAGATCATCGGAAAGCTGTTTGACACTTATAGTCCTATCATCCTCATCGAATTGAAAAACACGTTGTCCTGTCAAGGCAACATCATATTTTGAGTCATAGACAAACATCTTCAACCCAGGTCCTCCATAATGCAAAAAACGACCAGATTTTTCCCAATGCAAACCCATCATGACATCTTTGGCACGATAATGCTTTGAGAGATGGATCCAACAATAGGCACGAGTAGAGTCAGCAGATCGTATGAGAAATGGGGTATAAAATGATGCTCCAGACTCCTGGAAAATGCCTGGAATCAATCTTTCCTGAATCTTGTGACGCCATTGACTATCTGATTTCAATCTCTTTAGCTCATCTTCAGTTGGAAGATAACGTTCAATACCGATATTTCGAATCGTTTTCTCCAGATTCGGACTATAATAATCAATCATGGCATCCACGGCAAACGTCATGATCACTTCAGAGGATATAAATATACTAAAAATATTTCTTAGCATTTGCATGGTAACATTTTTATAACCATACTGATCCAGAATAAATATTACTTTACTAAATTTCTCTTTGTTTATTTTAGAAATCAACTCAATAAATATATCCTCAAAATTTTTATTGTGAAGATGTATATTCTCAGAATAAGGAACATTGCCCTCGCACAACATGCGAGATAGGCATTTAAATCCATTTAAGTCTTTTTCGATAAAATGAAAAGTTGGCAAAACTGTGAGCGGAATTTGTCTGGTTGCGTTAATTTCGTTTTCGGCTTGGCGAATCGCTCGCAGAATAATCAGAGGCGACCCTTCATGTCTTTCCTTGCTGACCGGATTTTTATATACCCCACCACCAGCAAAACCATCGACCACGGCGATTCGCAGTTTATCGATACGTGGATTCCTAGCTACGACATGAACATATTGGACAAGGTAATCCCGCAGGATTTCATGTTTGATCAGGGAATGTGTTTCAATATCTGGAGGGTTATCAAAATCCCAGTCATATCCACCTTTGGCGGGCATGGTCTTTCTCTAAATGGCATCAGATGATATGGAAGTTGTTCTATGTGCATCCGGGTATTCATGCACCAGATTGCCTTGAAACAGATTTCCGTTATCTTTTTTGGAACGATGCATGCCGTCCTGACCAAAGGTACCCCATTGTTTGAAAAAGAACGACACTCCGGCTTTTTTGCACTGTTGGTAGATTTTTTCTACCCATTTTGGTTGCATGGGTCTGGCTCGTGCCCCACTTTCACCTCCGGCGATGACCCAATCCAGTCCGTTCGGTCCAATCCATGGACCGAGATCCACGGCTCCTACCAGAGGTTCGCATGACACAAAACGAACTTTTGCCGGTGTATCAAGTAGATAAGGCAAACGGTGCATGGCACACTCCTGGTTTTCGGCTGTTGTCCCAAGCCAAACATGAGCCGGCCAGTCATTATTCCATGGCACCATTTTTGGAACACACTCCGGCCTTTTGGTTACCAAAAGCCAATCAAGCCATGGTGTATTGGCAATCAGACTCCATAGTCGCTCGCGCAATGGATCCAGATCTTTTCGCTCTTCAAATACGTCTGCCATTGAGGAACAAAAAACTTTCTGTCTCTCTTGTTGACGTTCTGCACTCTGATTCCACCGCAAAGGCTCTCGCCAATGTTGGTCTCCAAAGAAACGCCTCTCAGCATCATGTCCCCAAATACGCATTCCCATCCTGGCGGCCCAAATCTGGGCATAGCAATGGTCGCAGCCCGTGGAAACTTTTTCGCAACCCCACCAGGGATTGAAAGTGTGGTGCGTCCAGTCGATTTTTGAGTTTTTTCCCATGAGCCGAACATTTATTTCCGTATCTGTTTGACAAGCCACCAGATGGCCAGCCCGGTCAACAGGACGTTGACCACAATGCCCACCACCCAGAAAGCCGGACTGGCTGTCATCTTTCGATTCCTTGGCTGTTCATAACGCTGAAATCAAGCCGGGAAGCCGGACTGGCCGGCTTCCTGACAATGGCTCAGCGGGTCAATTTTTTGTAGCGGACCCGATGGGGTTGATCGGCGGCCTGTCCCAGGCGTTTGTGACGATCCGCTTCATAATCCTGATAGTTGCCCTGGAAAAAGACCACGCTGGAGTCCCCTTCGAAGGCCAGGATATGGGTGGCGACCCGGTCCAGGAACCAGCGGTCATGGGAAACGATGACTGCGCTGCCGGGAAACTCCAGCAGGGCCTCTTCCAGGGCGCGCAGGGTTTCCACATCCAGGTCATTGGTTGGTTCGTCCAGGAGCAGCAGGTTGCCGCCACCCTTGATCAGGCGAGCCAGATGGACCCGGTTGCGTTCGCCGCCGGAGAGGACTTTGACTTTTTTCTGTTGATCGGCACCTTTGAAGTTGAACCAGGAGACATAGGCACGTGAGTTGACCTCCCGGTCTCCCAAGGGCACCATGTCCGCGCCGTCGGAAATGACATCCCAGACATTTTTTTCTGGATCGAGGGCTGCGCGACTTTGATCGACATAGGTCAGTTTGACGGTTTCGCCCAGGGTCAGGGATCCGGTATCGGGTTGTTCTTCGCCGGTGAGCATGCGCAGGAAGGTGGTCTTGCCCACACCGTTGCCGCCGACGACCCCCAACAGACCACCCCGTGGCAGAATGAAGGAAAGATTGTCGATCAAAGCGCGATCGCCAAAGCCTTTGCCCACCCCTTTGGCCTCGATGACCACATCGCCCAGACGGGGACCGGCGGGAATGAAAAGCGAGGTTGTCTCACGGCGTATTTCCCGATGCTGGGCAGCAAGCTCTTCATAGGCGGACATGCGGGCCTTGCTTTTGGCCTGGCGGGCCTTGGGGGAGGAGCGTACCCACTCCAGTTCGTGTTGCAGCCGTTTGGTCAGGGCTTCGTCTTCGCGCTTTTCCAGGGCGAGGCGTTGCTCTTTTTGTTCGAGCCAGGAGGAGTAGTTGCCTTCCCAGGGGATGCCACGACCCCGATCCAGTTCCAGGATCCAGCCGGCGACATTGTCGAGAAAATACCGGTCGTGGGTCACGGCCACCACCGTGCCGGGATATTGTTCCAGGAAACGTTCCATCCAGGAGACCGATTCGGCATCCAGATGGTTGGTCGGTTCGTCCAGGAGCAAAAGATCCGGGGCGCTGAGGAGCAGCCGACAGAGGGCGATGCGGCGCTTTTCCCCGCCCGAAAGATGTTTGACTTCGGCATCCCAGGGGGGGAGTCGCAGGGCATCGGCGGCAATTTCGAGCTTGCGGTCGAGGTCCCACCCTTCCACCCGGTCGATGGCTTCTTGCAGCTCGGCCTGTTCGGTGACCAGGGCATTCATCTCGTCGTCGGTGGTCACGTCACCGAATTTCATGGAGACTTCGTTGAAGCGGTCGAGGAGTTTTTTGACATCAGCCACCCCCTCCTCGACGTTACCTCTTACGCCTTTGGCGGGATCGAGTTCCGGTTCCTGGGAGAGAAACCCGACCCGGATTCCCGGGGCTGGTTTGGCTTCGCCGTTGAATTCATGATCGATTCCGGCCATTACCCGCAGCAGGGAGGATTTGCCGGCACCATTCAATCCCAGCACGCCGATTTTGGCACCCGGCAGAAAGGCCAGGGTGATGTTTTCCAGAATGATGCGCTTGGGTGGCACAACCTTGGTCAGCCTGTGCATGGTAAAAATGTATTGGTGCGTTGCCATGATGTCGATCTCTCCACAATATTCTTTTTCAACCAACCTGAGCAGACCCGGATCAGCCGGCTTGCCGACCTCAATAGACCTGGGTCAACCAGTCCAGATGGGACGGGTCACGGCCATGCACCACATCGAAGAAGCGTTTTTGGATCGCCTTGGTCACGGGTCCGGCCTTGCCGATGCCGATTTGTCGATTGTCGAGTTCCCGGATCGGGGTGACTTCGGCGGCGGTGCCCGTGAAAAACGCCTCGTCGGCGAGCAGGAGTTCATCGCGGGGAAAGCGTTGTTCCTGGACGACATAGCCCATTTCCCGGGCCAGGGTCATGACGGCGTCGCGGGTGATCCCTTCCAGGGCCGAGTCGAGGGGGGGGGTTTTCAGGATGCCTTTGCGCAACATGAAGACATTTTCCCCGGAGCCTTCGGCCACATATCCTTCGGTATCGAGCAGCAGGGCTTCGTCGAAGCCGGCGGTCAGGGCTTCGGTTTTGGCCAGGATGGAGTTCGAGTAGTTGCCAACGGCCTTGGCGCGGGTCATGGTGACATTGGGATGGTGGCGCGTATAGGAGGATGTTTTGATACGGATGCCATTTTCCATACCTTCTTCACCGAGGTAGGCACCCCATTCCCAGCAGGCCACGGCCACCCGGACCTTGCAGGGTTTGGGATTGATCCCCAGGCTGTCGGCACCCAGATAGACCAGGGGGCGCAGATACCCGGCTTTCATGCCATTCTGACGCAACACTTCCAGGCAGGCGTGGATGATCTCTCCCTTGGAGAAGGGAATTTTTATGTTGAGAATGTGGGCCGATCCGAACAATCGGTCGATATGTTCGGTCAGGCGAAAGACGGCGGATCCCGAGCCGGTATCTGTCTGGTAGCAGCGAATTCCTTCGAAGACGCCAAAGCCGTAATGAAGGGTATGGGTTAAAATATGGACCTTGGCCTCCCGCCATTCAACCAGGGTGCCGTCCATCCAGATTTTACCGTCACGATCCTGCATGGATTGGCTCATGTTGCATACCCTCCTTTGATTTGGTGCCGGGATTGGAACGGTTCCCCGGCATGACCGAAAATAAACCGTCATTCTCCCGCCTTGTTTCCCGAAAGTAAAGGCATGAAAACACTTTCAAAAGCGCTTTACTGTCAAGGCCGGTGCGGCAGGTTTGTTTCTGTTCCCGAATTCTCGTTTTCAGTTCTGCGACGATCACCTGACGAGTTTGTGCGTGAAATGAAACTGGCGGCGGCAATACACTGGTATCAGAAGGGTACCGTTTCCCAGGAGCGGGCTGCCGAACTGGCAGGGATGAATCGGCGGGATTTTATTCGAGCATTGGCGCAGGAAAAAGTGGAAGTATTCACCCTGACGGAAGAAAGTCTTACCAGAGAGCTGGAGTCAGGGAATCTTCATCCTACGCAGACAAACCAGGCGAATCCAGAGTCAATTCCGATATGATTGAAGTCCATGGCGATGTCAAGCGGTCCTGCCTGTCCTTGATGATCAATCCGGCCTGACTCAGGATTCCGACATCGGTATGAACATTTTTGTAATCCCGATGAAGTTTTTGGGAGAGGCTTCTGATGCTGGACGGGCCTTCCCTGTGCAACATGACCAGAAGACGCAATCGAACCGGAGTCAATGTTTCAAAAAGGGTTATCATGTCAGCAAAATAGAGCCGTTCGACCGGTTCTTCCGGTGCATCTCCCCGTTCAGCCCGTTTCCAGGCTGTGACAAATTCCTGGGCGATTTGCCGATGATCAGCAACACCGATCTTGACCTGTCTTTTCATCAGCCATCTCCTCTTGCCACATCCACATCCGTCAAAAAATCTGCCACAAGATTTTCAACTGTCGAGAATCGATAAGGCTCTTCCCTGGATCCGATGTGTCGATGGTCGCCCTTGCCGGTTTCATTGTCATATCGTACAAGGCCGGTTCCATCCGCCAACCCATAATGGAGGCTGTATTTCAATCCATGCGGACGGTCAACCGTTTTCACGGGTAACTGCCAAAGCTTCATTTCCTGGATCGCACCATCCGGAAATACAAATTTTTGATGATGCAGAAGTCTGGCCTTTGACATATGGTCAATATACCATAGGGTTGCTCTCTCAAGTCCAGAAATTTTTTTTCTGTCACCTTTTCCCAAAGACCGGAAAGGCCTTGTCATCCATATTGAAATCTATCAAAGGAATCGGCTTGATGGTTCTAAAATTGCTTCCATCGGTTTTGGCCATCCCGTTGCAAAAGATGTTGGGCATAGTCCAGTAATTCATCCAAATGTCGGGTGATGATGGTCACGATGATGGGCAGATGCAGGGTTTGATAATCGTGGACAGCAATGTTGCGAAATCCCACCATGAGTTTCAGTTGCTTGGCCAGATTCACATCGATCCAACCGCCCCCGGCCAGCAGATCGAAAACATGGCGTGCCCCTTGGGGAACACCCAACCGTTCCCGGAGAATGAGGTGCTGGCCCATATCCAGAGCCGCTTCACAAGCACGTTGAATATTGAGAATGGCGGCATCCTGGCGGGTATGGTCAGAGGCAAAGGTGTCCGGTTCCTTGTGGTACTCCTCCCGGGCACGGGCCACACACCGTTCAATGGTGGCCGCCTTGTTGATCAAAACGTCATCGACCATGAATGGAACCTTCCTGCCGGATGATTTCCAGAAGCGGGGCACGGGCTTCGTCCAAGGCGGTTTTTTCGCTGAGGATAAAACTTTCGTACAGGGGTGCCCGATGATCCCTGGTCCAAAGCCGCCTGCCAGTCATCATGATCTGATATTGCAAGACAGTGGTGGCGGTGCGCAAATCCACCAGATCGACGGGACAACCAGCCATGTCAACCAGTTCGTCCGCAAGGGTCCAGAGGCCAACAGGGTCGATCTTGTCCGCCAGCAAAATCGCCAGGTCCAGATCGCTTTCCGGCCCTGCCTTGTCCGCAGCATGGCTGCCAAACAGATAGATTGCCAACAGACCGGGCAGGCGGTCACGCAGGCAGGTGGCCAGCAAATCCAGATTCATCCCACACGCTCCCGAACGGTTAACCTGCCGGATCAGGCAGACAGAGAGAGCAGGCAACTTCGTTCGATCAGGTTTCACCGTCGATGCAGGACCCGTGACCATGACTCGCATCACACCAGGGCAGATTGCGGCTTTTGCCGCATCCGCAGACGGCAATCTGGCCGGTGGTTTTGGCGGTAAATTTCAGGGGAAGCGAGGCATCTTGTTCCAGCTTGTGGCGGCCCGAACAAAAGGGGGGGGTGTTCGAGCGGCCACACTGGCAGATGGTCAAATTCTGCCCCTCATCGACCGGGACCCTGTAGGGTCCTCCCTTGTGATACATGGTCTGGTCCGGACCGGCAGGCGTGGTCGCAGTCGAATCTTCCCGGGGCATGACGATTTTCCTTCGCAGAGAGTGCCTGACAAATTCAGGATTATTTCAACTCCTTGTAATAGTTGATCAGACCATTGGTCGAGGCATCATGGCTGGTCACCTTGCCGGCGGCGGTCAATTCCGGAAGAATTTGTTTGGCGAGTTGTTTGCCCAGCTCGACGCCCCATTGATCGTAGGAGTTGATGTTCCAGATGATGCCCTGGACATGGATGGTGTGTTCATAGAGGGCGATCAGCATGCCCAACGTTCTGGGCGTGATGCGACGCACCAGAATGGAGTTGGTGGGCCGGTTGCCATCGAACACCTTGTGGGCGGTCAGGAATTCCAACTCGGCACCGGAGAGCTTTTGGGCCTGCAATTCGGCTCGGGCCTCGGCAGCGGTTTTGCCCTTCATCAAGGCTTCGGTCTGGGCAAAAAAGTTGGAAAGCAGCAATTGATGGTGATCGCCGATGGGATTGTGACTCTGGGCCGCAGCAATGAAATCCGCCGGGATCAGACGGGTACTCTGATGAACCAGTTGATAGAAGGAGTGCTGGCCATTGGTTCCCGGTTCTCCGAAGAGAATCGGCCCGGTCTTCCAGGAGACCCTGGCCCCGTCCCGGGTGACATATTTGCCGTTCGACTCCATGTCCGACTGTTGGAGGAAGGCGGGCAGGCGGTGCAGATACTGGTCATAGGGAAGGACCGCAAAGCTTTCGGCACCCAAAAAATTATGATTCCAGATGCCGATCAGGGCTTTGATGACGGGCATGTTCTGCCCGAGGGGGGCAGTCCGGAAATGTTCATCCATGGCATGTCCGCCGGCCAGAAGCTCGTAAAATCCATCAAAACCAATGGCAATGGCAATGGGCAGACCGATGGCGGACCAGAGGCTGTAACGACCGCCGACCCAGTCCCAGAATTCAAACATGTTTTTGACATCGATGCCGAATTTGGCCACTTCCTTGCCGTTGGTGGAGAGCGCCACAAAATGTTTGCTCACGGCTTTTTCACCCAGCCGTTCCACAAGCCAGGCCCGGGCCGAAAGAGCATTGGCGATGGTTTCCTGGGTGGTGAAGGTCTTGGATGCGACGATGAAGAGCGTGGTTTCCGGGTCGAGTTTCTTGACTGTTTCGGCAATGTGGGTGCCATCCACATTGGAGACAAAGTGGAGATTCAACCCTTTCTGGATATAGGGTTTCAGGGCCTCGCACACCATGACCGGTCCGAGATCCGAACCACCGATACCAATATTGACCACATCGCGGATGGACTTGCCGGTATCCCCTTTCCAGGCACCACTGCGCACGGCTTGGGCAAAGTCGCGCATATGATCGAGGACCCGCCGGACCCCGGGCATCACATCTTCGCCATCCACGCGAATGGGGCGGTCGGAGAGGTTGCGCAGTGCCACATGCAACACGGCGCGTTTTTCCGTATTGTTGATTTTCTCCCCGGCAAACATGCGATCCCGCCATGATTCCACATCGCACTCCCGCGCCAGTTGCAGGAGCAGGTTCATGCTGTCCTGGGTGACCCGGTTTTTGGAGTAGTCAAACAGCATATCTTCGAGCCTGAGGGAAAATTTGCCAAAACGGTCCAGATCCCTGGCAAAGAGGTCGCGCAGGTGTTGATCGGCAATTTGATCCCGATGGGTCGTCAGGGCTTTCCAGGCAGCAAGATCGGTGAGCGCGGGCATGTTTCAATCCATGGTTCGAGTGTGCGGGAATGACATCATCAATGCCAACATGTACATCACAACAGGGTAGCACACATCCGCAAGGGTTCCAAGATGGTGCAAGATCCGATTCCGTCAACTCTTGATTTTGCGACCCAGATGCGTTTCGACACTCTGGATTTTGCTGGTGAGGCGACCCTCCCTGCCGGCCCGGTGATCGGCCCGCATGGATATGGCGATGCGCTGACAATCCTGCCGCATGCGTTCGTAGCACTCCCTGGCAACAGCCATGACCTGATCCCACTCCCCTTCAACACAGGTTCCCATGGGTCCCATCTTGTAGGGCAGACCACTGCGATCAATGATTTCCAGAGAACGGGCAACATAGGCGCTGACACTCTCGCCCTTGTCTAATGGGGTCATGGAAAATTCCAGCAATACGCTCATGGGGTCTCTCCTGGGTTGGGGCATCCTGATCCGCCGATCATATCCAAAAAAAATGGATCTCTCCATCTTTATCCATTGCCAAGGTCTCTCCGGCACACTATTGTGTGCGCCAGTTGGGGCTTGGAGCGGCGAGAAAGTGATGTTCGTGGCCGGTTGCCAAGCCGAAACTGTGTCCTGCTTCGTCATTTCATGGCAACGCAGGGTGTGTCCCGTTCGTCTAGTGGCCTAGGACATCGGCCTTTCACGCCGGCAACACGGGTTCGATTCCCGTACGGGACGCCAAACACCAGTCCAACACAATCCAGGTAAATCCAAAACCCCATGAATTTTCACACTTCATGGGGTTTTTTGCGTCAGCTTTATTGTCCTGGTCACTCTGCAAGATGGTCTGTATGCGGATTTTGGGCTTGCCAGACAAAGACTCATCCACAGGCAAAATCAGGGCCACACGAGGGAAGGAAGAAACCTGCATGGGCCGATTCATGATTTCTTCTGACATATCATATTGAAAATATTGACGATAATAATCAATCACCCACGCCCGGCCTGTTGTGACGCCTGCCGTTGACGCTTTGTTCCCAGACCATTCACAAGATATCCACAGAGTTATCCACAGACGGTTGGGGACAATCCAAACCCTGCCTAAAATTTAATCAATTCATGAAAAGTATATTGTTTTACAATATTTTGTGATAGTTCTTCATAAGTTGTCCACAGCCTGTTCCACAGAAACTGGGGAAAAGATGCGCTGTCGGGCTGCGGATTCACTGGTTCCAGTGTCAAAGGTAGGTGCGGATTCCCTCGCGAAAATTGCGCGGTTCGATCTTGAAAGTTTTGACCATGGTGTCAATGTCACAGATATTGTCTTCGCGGAGCATGAGCAACTGGTCGGAGGTCAGGGGCGGGCGGGGCAGGAGCCGTTCCATGACGGCGGCTTCCAGACGCAACAGCGGCATGGGCAGATAAAATTTCAGGCGATTTTTTCCCATGGTCGCGGCGATGGCTTCCATGATCTCGATGAAGGTGAGGCGTTCAGGTCCACCCAATTCAAAGGTTTGTCCAATGGTTTCCGGATCGTTCATGGCTGTCACCACGCAGTGGACAACGTCTTCGACCCAGATGGGTTGCATACGGGAACGACCATCGCCCAGGATTGGCATGAAGGGTGTGTAGCGCATGATGCGGGCAAATTGATTGACGAAATTGTCGCGTGCGCCAAAAATGACCGAGGGGCGGAATATGGTATGGGGCAGGTTGCTGCGGCGCAGATACTCTTCAGCTTCCCATTTGGTGCGATGGTAGAGGCTGGCGGCCTGGGGTCGTGTGCCCAGGGAACTCATGTGGATGATTCTTTGCACCCCGCGTCGTTTGGCCACATCAACGACATTTTGGGTTCCCACCTGGTGAATATTGGCAAAGGTCTGGGTGCCTGTTTCCACCAGGATGCCTACCAGATGGATCACGGTATCCACACCTTCCATGGCTCCATCCAGGGTGGCGACATCCGCGACGGATCCCCGGAAAAATTGCAGGGATTTTGTGGTGGGATCCTGTCGGGCGGGTGGCTTGCGGGACAATCCCCGCACCGGGTGTCCTTCATCCAGCAAGCGCCGCACCAGGGAATTTCCCACCAGACCCGTACAACCGGTAACCAGTATCATGACCACCCTCCACCTCAAACGGTTGCAGTTTCCCGGTCAGATTAACCGATTTTGGTGGCAACGTGTACCTTGTTTTGTCCTGATTGTGGATTGTGACCTGTACGAGGCATTTATTTGTTATGAGGTACCCTGGGAGCTGGACGCAACAGCACGTTCATGCAGAAGATGTTCGCGCCAATCCATGAATTGGGCGACCTGTCTTTGGAACCAGCCAATCTTGACAAACCTCCACTCTTCATAACCCATGGCCCGCAACATTTCGTTGTGGCAGAGGGTATCCAGAATTCTCAGAATGGGCGGCTCATCGGCCTCGATATCCAGGCGGACAGCCGTCAGGGCAATGACAGCGTCATCGGTCGGGGTTGCTGCAATGATGCGTTTTTCCAGGTCAATGAACCGCCGGGCCAGGTCGAAATGGAGACGGGCCATTTTTGCGGTTTCTCCCACACGATCCGCAACGGTCACAATGGTCACCAGGGCCGATGTCCACAACGCAATCCGGTTTCCCCCTGCTCCCTGGAGAACTGCCAGGAAAGTTGCCGACCCAAAAATGACAGAAATGGCATTGGTGAGACTGTTCCACCGGTCGAAAAACATTCTGCGCCGATTGTGGTACCGAATGGAGCGCCGTACCCCGAAAAGCAGGTTGTGAATCTTGGTCTCTGGAGATTCCATTGCGTGTCTCCTTATTTTTTCTCGCCCTTGTCCTTGTCTTTTGGAGGCGGCGGCGGAAAAGTGTCCGATCCAGAATCTTTTATGGTCCCAAAAATGCCGATTATAGCCTCAGGATTGCTGACAGCGGATGTCCAATCCAGAATACCAATGGAACCCCGAGTCTTTTCGGGTGTGTGTTTCCCCTTCTTATCGTCCGACACGACAAACTTTCCTATAGTTCATTATGGCGAAAGAAAGGCAACGTTCATTGCATGGACCAACCACTAACGGACAAACCACATGATCGATTCTAGGCACTTATTGAAAAAATGTCAAGACATTTCATGGTGGATCATGGCGGGTTACGGCGGATCATGCGGCGCGGTATGAAACATTCTGAAATAATTATCCAGATACCAGTCAACAATTTGTTCTGAACCGCGTGCATAGTCTTCACGAATTTGGGCCAGTGCCCGGGAAAAACGTTCGACCTCGGCCTCTGGCAGGATGCCATCCTGATGTTTTTGCCGGGCGGTAGCGAGCATCTGGTCCAACTCCTGGTAGAGGGGACCACGCGGATCCAAAACGGTGTAGAGTTCTTCAACAGCCTGAAAAACTGTCTGAAAATGTTCCGGGGGAGGAGGCTCCCGGACCGGGGCGGGGGTCGGGGCAGGGGTTGCCTGGGGCGGTGGGGCGATGACCTTCTTTTTCTTGACCGGGCGGACACCATTGACGACAAAATCGCGAATATCAACCCAGGTTTCCGGGGCGGTCGGCAGACCGAAGTCGATGGGGGTTGCGCGATGCTTTTCCTTGCGCACGCCCTTGAGGGCATAGTCCTGAAAATCGATCCACAGTCCACCAGCCGTGACGCCGTCCATGTTTGCCTCCCGCAACAAAGATTGGCCGCTTGCTCATGAACCTTATCGAACTCCTGAAGAAAATCCTTGATGGATATTTTTTGGACCAGACACGGTTTTTTGGCAGATTCCCTGGTTTTCGGCATTGATCCGCCATATTTTTTCATGAATGCTTTCCTGCTGGGATGCAACGCACACTTCGTCATTGTTTTTTGGTTCCACGGACAGAATCAGGCTTGTGGATATACCCATGGTCCGGACCGATCCAAACTGTTGCACCTTCACCCGATGCAGGTTTTTCTTGACTGGCGCGATGCCGCTGTATTGAGCGTAATCCACCCAAAGCTGTATCACGCAGTGATACGGGGATTGGAGTATCATGAAATCCGCTTCCAGGGCGTTGCGGGTTGCCTCGATCTTTGGATTCAGGAATGGGAGGATCAATTCGGGAAATGGACAGACAAAAACCTTGAAAGGTTTTCCGACACCGGCCCTGGGAACCTGTTTTGGATCGTTGTCGATGGCGGAGATCAAATAATCGACAGCCGGTTTATGGCTTAACAGCCAGTGGTCCAGGGTAAACTTGTTGTAGGCTCCCCGAAAACCACCGATCAGGGTATTGTAGAATGAGTATTCCAGGGGATGCACAACCCACATTCTGGCAACCTGCGTGAAAAGTGCCAATACAACAACCGATACGCTGAGCATGGCCAGTTTACGCTTGCCGCGTTGCCGCAACCAGCGCATGGCAGATACAAAAAGCAGGGACTGAAGGGCCGCCATGGGTGGCAGCAGAAAGAGAAAATGACGGATACCATTGTAAATATTTGGTTTCATGATGACGACGAACAACAGCGGAACCAGCAATCCGGCCAGCATGGCTGCCTGACCCGTCATTTCCCTGACCGACCGGTCTTGTCGAACAGGGAACAATCGGTACAACCCGACGGGAACTGCCGCCAGCAACAGGATCAGGGAGACTTCCGGCAATACAATCCCGAAATTGATGGGCAGATAACTGAGCGGCAAGTCGGAGGATACGTGTTTTTCCCCGAATATGAATACGGTAAAAGAAATTGGAAAATGGGTTGCATTGGTGATTGAACGAAAGATGGTCTGAAAAGGGTTCAACAAGGCAGCCGGCCAGATCAGAATGCAGGAAAGAAAGGAAGACAGAACCAGAAGAAAGAGAGCAAACATGTTCCCGAACAGGTGATTAAACAGGTTATTGAACATGTCCTTGAACAGGAGGGTGCCTGATCCTGTTTTGATGGAATCTTTGGAGAGGAGCCACTGTTTGTAAATCAGCAGGAGCGGCAGGTAAATAAATAACATGCCACCCATGACCCGCAATCCGATGGTTGTGCCGACGACCATGCCGGCCTGGATGGCGAGTGGACGCGGGATGGAGGGGTAGGCATCCGTCATGCGGACCAGGAAATAGAGAGACCAGATATACCCCACTGCAAAAGGCATATCTTTTGGATTCATGAACGCATGCCCAAAATAGGATGGTGTCAGGAGCAACAAGACCGCCGCCCAGAATCCTGCCGGTGCCCCGCCGATGAAACGGGTCAGACGCCAGCAGCCCACCACACCCAGCAACCCCAGGAAAGGCAGCACCAGACGCGCCGTCCGGTATGAATCCAGACCCAGCAGACGTTCCGTGATGGCAGACAGAAAATAGGCATGTCCACCGTAAAAATTTGTTAAAAAATCAGGGTTTGTGGCATGGCGGTCCCGGAAAAACGAGGTAAAGAAAGCCAGAATATGATGACCCTGCTGCCAATGTTCAGGCTCATCCCAACTGATACCGAAATCCGTGGCAATCGTGAACATCAAAACCGAAGAACATACAAAAAATATTCCTGCAAGCCAATCATGGCGTCGGTCCATTTGCATGTTGATTCAGCCTCGAAATATGACGTTTGCAAGATATGAGTACAGAATGAAATGCCCACATTGACTTCCACAACCGGAAGTCAATGTGGGCAGGAGCAGTCCCGAAGGAGGAGAGGCGATCACTGTTTGGGCAGCGAGTCCACCTTGGCTGGCGAGTCCACCTTGGCCGGCGATTCAGCCTTTTTCTCCGGGAACAATACTTTCAGGGCATCATCCAGGGCAGTGGTCTGCAAAGGGGTCAGACGCAAAAGAACAGGACGATTCGGAGAGGCCACCAGATAACTGTCATTTGATTTTTTGAAGGCGTAGGGCAGCGATGCGCCCTTGTTGACCACGGTGATGGTCAAATCGGCTGGATCAAGAGGGGCAAGAGGAACAGCCTCCAGGGCTTCCCGAAGCAAAACCTCTTCGACCGACAACCAAGCCGGGGATGGCCACTCGCCGGCCATTTCCGGATTTTTTTGGTGCGGGGACTTTTTGTCCGTTTCCGTGGCTTTTTTGTCCGTGATCCCCTTTTTGTCTGCTTCAGAGATTTTATTGTCTGAGGCGACTTTTTTCTCGGCTTCCAGGCGTTGACCGTTGCGGTCCAGAATCAGGTGCTGCAACTCGCCACCGGGCGGCAAGGGCCGGAGATCCACGAGCGCCAGGAGTGACTTGTCCAGATGGGTTGCCGTGGTGGCATCCAAAACCATGATGTCGGGATCACCCGGACGTTTGGCTTGCAGAGACCCTTCCGCACGCCAGATGACCAGGGTGAGCGGCTCCCCCTTGGCTGGTTGCAAGGTCAATTGCCAATCCGGCTTTTCCGGAGGTGACCCGGCAACAAAATTGACCGCCCGGGCATGGCGCAAATCATCCAGCCAGGTGCGCACCAAGGCACCCGAAGCCCGATCCACAAACGGTTTTTCACTCTGCCATTGACCGGTATCATCCTGTTTCAAAATGATCTGGTTGCCATCCTTGCCGGCCAGGGTGACCCCCTTGATGGGGTTCTGGTCCAGGGCAACCCCCAACCCCTTGGGGCGCAAGTCCGACAGCTTCTGGGTCAGACCGGAAATCTCGTGGTTGGGAATCATCACCACCGGTCCCGAAGTACCCAAACGCAGATAACGATTGCCGCTGGTGGGAGATTCATTGCCCAGTTGCAGAATGGTCGGGTCGCCCTGGGCCGGATGGAGCGTCAGGGTTGCATCCGGTTCCGCCAGACCGAAATCGGCCATTTGTTCAGGTTTGACTGCGATTTGTTGCTTGAAATGGCGTCCCAGGATGGCCAGCAAGCGGGTGACGGCCTCCTGATCGGTCAGCATGGGACCGGGTGTCGTGATCTCCCATTTGTCGGTCTTTTTTTCCAGGGTGATGGCCGCTTCCCCCTTTGCGTGCAGAGTGGCTTTGGTCACCTTGTCCGGGGTCAGGGTGGAAATGGCGCGTGACCGTTCCTCAATGGCCTTGTTCTCCGCCTCCTTGCGATCCGCCAGCCACAGCCCGAGACCACCAGCCGACAGGATGGCCAACAGGAGCAGATTGATCATCCAACCTCTGAACATGATGCCTCCTCATGTATGGCTTGCCATATCTTCATTTTTTCATCTCTTTTTGCGTCTGGTCCAGATTGTGATGCCGGTCCCGGCCAGAAGCAGGGGAATGCCAAACACGATACCCAGAAACAGGTATTGGGTCGCATGTCCGGGGATGGCCAATCCGGAGTCGGTGTTCTTTTTGGGCTTGATGGCAATGAAGCTCTCGTCTTCGGCCAACCAGCGCACAATGTTCAGGAACAGGGTGTCGTTGCCGGAATACTGGATGTAGGCATTGCTGGCAAAATCGGAATCGCCGATGGCCACCAGACGGAAATCCTTCTCCTGGACGGCCACCCCCATCCAGATGGGACCTTTCAAATCCTTGTCCGGTTCAAACTCCACCTTTTCGGAGGTGATGTCGCCGGTTTTCAGCCAGCCGCGATCCGCTCCGGCCAGCAGTCGGGTCCGGACCGGTCCATTGGGGGTGTTGGCCGGATCCATGCTGATGCCACAGGCTTCGGCCAGAAGCGCGGGCATGGTCATCCCCTTGGTGATGCTGTGGCTGGGGTCGTATTGGGTGATGACGGGCGTGGTCGGACCACCCCCCAACAGGCGGGAAATGGGGTCCAGAACAATGCCATCCTGGAAAAGAATGTTCTGTTTCATGAGATAATTTTCCAGGCCGGTCTGGGTGCGCGGATCGCGCATGACCAGAATTCTGCCCTTGCCGGCGGTCAGCCATTTTTCCAGGCGTTCCACCTCCATGGGGAGCAGGGGTTTGCGGGGACCGGCCATCACGACGACCGTGGTGTCCGCCGGCACGGCCTCCACATTGACCAGGTTCAGCTCCTCGATCTGATACCCTTCGCCACGCAGGATTTGCTCGATGCCCAGATAGGAGGCCCGATCCTCTCCCTTGAGGGCATGTTCCCCGTGCCCGGTCAGGAAACGCACGGTTTTGACCGTGCCTTTCTGGAGACGGATCAGGGCATTGGTGACGGCTTCCTCGGTGATTTCGGTGATTTTTTCGGTCTTGTTGTTCGACCGCAGCAGAATGGTGCCGTTGGTGGCGATCCCTTCCTTGCGGGTCAGGGCCGGATTGCTGTTCGGATCGATGTACTCGATGGTCAATTTGGCGTTGATCGTCCGGTATTTTTCCAACAGCTCGGCAATGTCGTGCCGGCGCTCCTTCTCTTCCTGGATGAACACCAGGGCTGCCAGACCCTTGTCGAAGGTCTGGATTGCCTTGACCGATTGTTCGGCGAGGGTATGGCGTTGATTTTTAGTCAAATCCCACTGTTTTGGATAGCGGTTGGTGGCGTAGGCGGCCATGACGAACAGAACGGTCAGCAACAGGCCGGTGATCAGGTTCTGGGTGCGCAGGTTCAAACGGGTTGAACGATTCATTTTCATGGTTGGTTCCCTCCTCGTCAGATCAGAATCCTTCGACCCGTTGTGCCATCAGGCGTTGCCGGGCAAACGTCAAACCGGCAATCGAGACGATGACAAAATAGGCCAGATCGGCGGTACTGACGATGCCCTGGAGAAATTTTTCATAGTGATCGATCAGGGAAGCGTAGCCCAGGATGGAGATGGTGCCTCCGGCACCGGGATCCGAAAGCCAGCCGACGATCCACAGAAACAGCAGGGCACCAAAGGTCAGCACGGCAGCCACGACGGGATTGTCCGTGGCACTGGATGCCCCCACGCCGATGGCCCCGAAGGTGGCTGTCACCATGAACAGGCCGAGCATGGCCGCAAAAAACTGTCCCGGATCGGGATGGCCATAGATGAAGAGCGTGGCCGGCAGCAGACCGATCAGCAGGACCGTCACGCCCAGGAAGAGGAGCAGACCCAGATATTTGCCCAGCACGATCTGCATGGGCGACAGGGGCGAGGTGGCCAGGGCGGGCCAGGTTCCCCGGCGTTTTTCATCGGCGATCAGGCGCATGCTGATCAGGGGAATGATGAGCAGCAGCAGGACGCTGGCATTGCCGAGCAGGGGCGTCACGGTAAACTCGGCCAGGGGCAGGCCTCCCCCCCCCATACCCTGCCCGTAGGCCTGAAATTGCAGTTGCCTGAGCAGGTATTGCTGCACCAGGGTGCCAAACATGTAGGCACATATGGCAAACAGGACCGCCAGAAGGGTCCAGGCCAGAGGCGAAAGAAACATGGCGCGCCATTCGCGCACGGCAATGGTCCAGATCGCTTTCATGGGCTTACCTCTGCTGCTGTGTTGGGACTCGAATCGGCCTGGGTCAGTTGGATGAAAATATCTTCCAGGGAGTGGGAATCAGGGGTCAGTTCACGCAAATCCCAGTTGTTGGCCACGGAGCGTTTGACCAGTTCGGGTATGGGATCGGCCTGTTCGGCAGGAGAGAGGTGCCAGAGTCCATCCGCAAAAGTGGCCGTGGCGATGCCCGGAATGGCCAGAATATTTTTTTCATCCGGGGGATTGCCCCAGCGCACGGCCAATCGGGATTTGTTTTGACTGCGTTGTTCCAGTCCGGCCAGGGTATCTTCGACGACAATCCTGCCCCGATGGATCAGGGCCACCCGGTCGCAGGTCATCTGAACTTCCGGCAGGATGTGGGTGGAGAGCAGCACCGAGTGTTCCCCGCCCAGGGTGCGGATCAGATGGCGGATTTCCCGGATCTGGAGCGGATCCAGGCCGGCGGTGGGTTCATCGAGAATCACGACATCCGGGGAGTGGACAATCGCCTGGGCGATGCCGGCCCGCTGGCGATAGCCCTTGGAGAGGTGGGCCAGCAGACGGTCGGCCATGTCGGTCAGGCCGCAGTGGGTCATGGCCCGTTCCACGGCGCTCTTGCGCTGACTGGTGGCGACCCCGCGCAGGGTTGCCAGATATCCCAGGTATTCCCGCACCGTCATGTCATCATAAATGGGGGGGCTTTCCGGCAAAAACCCGATTCTGGCACGGGCGGCTTCGGGTTTTTCCAGGGCATCCAGGCCGGCGATGCGAATGCTCCCTTCGGTGGGGGCCAACAGGCCCACCAGGATGCGCATGGTGGTCGTCTTGCCGGCACCATTGGGACCCAGAAATCCCATCACTTCGCCACGTTTGACGTTCAGGCTGATCTGGTCCAGGACCCGATTCAGGCCGTAGTAACGGGTCAGTTCTAATATTTCAATCATGTTTTCCGACATTTGCGGCTCCTTCCGTCGCCATCCGTTTCTTCCGTGTTCCCGCTCGCTGGTTCATTTACAATTGCGTCCACGGAATTCAAGAGGAGAGGGGATCAGCGTACTGGTTGCAACATTGGATTGATGGCAAGTGAATAAAAAAGAGTCATGCGTGTGGTGAATTTTTCATCATTCAGCCTGGGAACTGATTAAAAAATATGCAAACCCTCCTCAACCCCTGGTCACTCTCCGGGCATTGTCCTGTTGGAAATTCCGGAAAATCCTGCCTTGACGGTTCGTTGGCTCTGGTTGGCATGCACGTTGCGATTTGGCAGGCGACCGGATTTAACCTGTTCCAGGTTTTTTTGTCCAGGTTCCTTTCTGCGGAGAAGAGCCGCATGATATGAAAAGAGGCCGGTCGTATTCAAGTCACTTTGCAGACAAGCGCTGCATCTTTTATCCAGGCCGGGATTGTCAGCCTGAATGTCCTGAATGTCCAGGGGTAAAGCCAAAGGCGGTGTGGCCTTGCCATGGGCAATTCCCGACTGCAACTGTTGTTACCGGGAGTGGCCGGTGATTATTGCATAACCCCAAGCGTGTGGAAGGAGTGATTGATCGATGGCTGATCAGGAGCAGGTTCGCAAGGTCCTTGAGATGATGAAGGGCAACGAGGTGGAGTTCGTGGATTTCCGGTTCACGGATTTCAAGGGAAAATGGCAGCACATCACGGCCCCGGCGGGTCGGGTCGGGGAAGAGGTGTTCGAGTCTGGTTTTGGTTTTGACGGGTCGTCCATTGCCGGCTGGTGTGCCATTCACCAATCCGACATGGTGTTTTTGCCGGATGCCGCCACGGCCCAGTTGGATCCTTTTACCGAGGCTCCCACCCTGATATTGATTTGCGACGTTGTTGATCCCTTCACGGGTGAAGGGTATACCCGCGATCCACGGGCGGTGGTCAAGCGGGCGCAATCCTACCTCCAGTATACCGGCATTGGGGATACCATCTACTGCGGGCCGGAAGTCGAATTTTTCATGTTCGATTCGGTGCGGTTTGGTTCCGGCATCAACCATTGTTCGCACTTTATCGACTCCATCGAGGGGGCCTGGAATACGAATACGGACTATGAAGAGGGCAACCGGGGTCACCGGCCTTTGGTCAAGGGGGGCTATTTCCCGGTTGCGCCCGTGGACTCCATGCAGGACATTCGTTCCGAAATGTCCACGGTCATGGAAGAGATGGGTCTGACCATCGAATTCCATCATCATGAAGTGGCAACGGCGGGTCAGTGTGAAATCGACATGCGATTTGGACCCATGTTGCAGATGGCCGACAGCGTGCAGATTTACAAATATGTCGTCCACAACGTGGCGCATCAGCATGGGCGGACGGTCACTTTCATGCCCAAGCCTTTGTCGGGCGACAATGGTTCCGGCATGCACACCCACATGTCCATCTGGAAGGATGGCAAGCCGCTGTTTTTTGGCAACCAGTATGCAGATTTGTCGGAGATGGCCCTGCATTTCATCGGCGGCATCAAAAAGCACGCCAAATCCCTGAATGCCTTCACCAATCCTTCGACGAACTCCTACAAGCGGTTGATTCCGGGTTTTGAGGCCCCGGTTTTGTTGGCCCATTCGGCCCGCAACCGTTCGGCGAGCATTCGGATTCCCGCCACCAACAGCCCCAAGGGCAAGCGTTGCGAAATTCGTTTTCCGGATCCCTGTGCCAATCCCTACCTGGCCTTTTCCGCCCTGTTGATGGCCGGCCTGGATGGCATTGAAAACCGGCTTGATCCCGGCAGCCCCATTGACAAGAATCTCTATGACTTGCCCCCCGAGGAGTTGAAAAACATTCCCACGGTGTGTGGATCCTTGCGTGAGGCCCTGGCGGAACTGAGTGCCAACCGGGAGTTTCTCAAAAAAGGGGATGTGTTCAGCGACGATTTGATCGATGCCTGGATCGATCTGAAGATGGAAGAGGTCTACAGAATCGAACACACGCCGCATCCGTTGGAGTTCGAGATGTACTACTCCGTCTGATCCCAGTCGGTTTGGGTTTTTTGGTCGTGCCGAGACAACCGCCCGGAATTTCCGGGCGGTTTTGTTTTGTTACGGATACTCTTGTTTCTATTGTCTCTTCTAACCGCTTTGTGACGTTTTTTTGGAATCACAGTCTCAATTGAGATCCATGCGCATTGAGAATTGCTGGAAAAGAGTGGAGATGCGTTCTTACGTTCGTTATAATCAGGCCAGAGGAGGGCTTTGAATGACGATGTTGCGTTTGACATCCATCGGCAATTCCACCGGTGTCGTGCTTCCCAAGGAGATTCTTGCCAGACTCCGGGTCGAGAAGGGCGATGCCCTGTACGTGCTGGAAACCAGGGGAGGTATCGAACTGACTCCCTATGATCCGGAATTTGCCTGGCAGATGGACCTGGCCGAGGAGATCATGCGCGAGGAACGTGACGTTCTGCGCAAGCTGGCCGAATGACCGATGGATGCGCCCGTCTGGATCGGCAAAGATGTGGTACTCGCCATCCACAAGCGCCAGTTGGTGGAACATGGTGGCAGCGGGGGACTGCGTGACGAAGGCCTGCTGGAATCCGCCCTGGCCCGCCCGGTCAACCGGCAGGCCTACGGCGATCCACCCCCGACGCTGGCGGAACTGGCCGCAAGCTATGCTTTCGGCATGGCCCGCAACCATCCGTTCGTGGATGGCAACAAGCGCGTCGCTTATGTGGTTTGTCTGCTGTTTCTGCGCATGAATGGCAAGCAGTTGGTTGCGCCGGGCGCGGAGAAATACCGTGCTTTCCTCTCCCTGGCTCAGGGTACCATGGGAGAGGAGGAGTTGGCATCATGGTTTCAGGAGCATCTCGCAGATTGCTGACCTGGATCAGGCCCCGATCAACGGGTCACTATGGTGTTGCACGTGAAACAGGTCTGGAATGGATATTCTACCGGGGCAGGAGTTTTTTGATTTCTTCTAATATTGGCACAATATTAGTTTTTGGCTCACATCCACACTCCTGTAACCTCTTATTGTAATTATTCACATTCTTCCTCATCACCGACTCATAAGCCTTCGGTAATTTCAAAAAAAAACGGTGCCAGCGTCGTCACCGCTTCCTCAGCAGCTTCCAGTGCCGCATCACGCCGGCCAAGGGCACTCAATCTGTTGGACAGGTTGTTGAGCGACATGGCCAAATCCGGCAAAAAGGCGTCAGGACGACGCGCAGACAATTCACGCCGTATCTGGACCGCTTCCTCAATCGCTGCAAACGACGCCTCGCGCTCGCCAAGGTTGGCCAGGGAAACCGACAGGTTATTGGCCGCCAGTGCTTGCCTGGACAGGAAATTTTCGTTGGTTTTGTCTTTCGAAACCAACGCTCTGCAACGATCCAATAAATTCTGCCGCAACTTGGCCGCAAAGGCATCCAGGCCAAGGCTGTTGAGGGGCAACTCTTCGTCAATACTCCACAGCATATCCAGGGAAATGTTCGGATTTTCAATCAAGATGCCGAGCCAGGCGAGGGGTTCCTGATGCCCGACATAGATGAAGTCCTGGCCACAGCGAACCAGGGAGGAGATACATTTATTGGCAGCCACGGAAAAGGCACGTTGCACGGCTGCCAGACTATCCGCATGGTCACCACCACCCAGGGCCAGCAGGATCAACGCTTCGCCGATGATGTCCGGGCGCAAGCCATCCACGCTATTTTGTGGTCCCGGCAAGGCCTGGTGCAACAGGTCGGCCAGGGTTCTGGGATTCCCCACCGAGGGCAGACCCAAGGCCTCACTTTCCGTTTGCGCTAACTTGCGAACCGTAACGATGTCCAAACCACCACACAAGGTCACAAATGCCGCCAAATGGTTGAGAAGGATTCCCTGCTCCTGATCATGCGCAAAACCGGCAATGCGGTTCGTCTCCCGCTTGGCCAGACGCAGCGCTAACGCATCCCGGGTGGCAGGCAGGTCTTCATGTTCCGCCAACAACTGCCCGGCCATCATGGCAAAGAGCGGCTCCCCCCGCCATTCCGGTGCCTCGGGAGGCAGCTGCAATGGCATAGGCTCCGACACACCAGATTGATGCAGCATCAAAGACAATATTTCTTCCCCCTTGGCAGGGGAAAGCATTTCCAAACGTACCGGTTCTGGCGGATCCAACAAGCCCTGCACATCCGTATCCTTCCAACTGCCAGAACCCAGCAAGGTTTGCCACCAGCCGGATCCCTCTTCGACCACCCGCTCCAACAACAAGATCCGCAACGGAATTTGTTTCCCAGTCACCGGACGTTGCTTCTGGTGCGACACCAACTGTTTCAACCATCGATGAATGGTTGCCGCCTGGGGTGCGGCATAATCAATCACGGCCAGCGTCGGACAGGACCACCCGCTCTCTGCCTGCTGGACCACCAACGTCTCCAAAGACTCACTCGGCAAAAACCCGGCATGCCATCCCCACTGTTCCACCAACTGGCCCAACTCCATGGCCAGCCGGGTCTTGCCGCGCCCGGCACCACCAATCAAGGCACGTACCGAAACCGGTTTTTCCCCATCCAGCCAGCCATATAAATCCCTCAACTCCCCCTCTCGCCCGATCAGAGGCAAAAATCGCGCCCGGGGATCCAAACGTTGCACGCCCTGGGTATTTTCCAGGGTGGCAAAGGGGGAGAGGGGGAGTTTATTTCCAAAAAAATCCCACTTTTTTTTGAGTGGTTTGAATAATTCAATAATCTTGTCAACAGATTCAATTACTTCTCCGGGATCAACAACAACTCCCTGAAATTTGGAAATATCCCACAGTTCGCTTCGCCCAGCAAAAAAATCCTCAACAGATTGGATCGGCGGCATCACCACCGGTACAATCATGAGATTTTTCAACTGTTGCTGCCTGGTCATCAGGATGGACGCTTCATCGGCAACCCAGACAGATCCTTTTGTCTCGACAGATCCTTTTGCCTCCCCGGAAAGAAGCAAAACGGCCCCGTGGCAGTCATGGAGAGAGGCTTTGATCTGATCGACAAAATTCTCCCCAATCCGAAGGTCATCCCGGTCCAGGAATGCGACAAACCCGTTTTCTGCCAGGCGTTTTTTCAACTCATCGCCGAGTTGCCCAGAGAGTGTGGAACGGGTGCAATAGCTGATGAAAATTTTGGGTATGAATGAATATTTAAGCATTTTATGCATTGCCTGCCGGGTTTTTGCCGGAAAAACATGTCAAGTTTATTCTTACAAAACCCCGACCATCGCCGAACCAAGTGCCTGACAAGTGAAAAAAGCCCGTCAAGGCTGGAAAATTGAAAAATCAGTGCGTGAAAAGCTCTTCCGGTGATTGGGCATCCCAGGTGCGTAAGGTCCAACCCTCCAATTCCTCCAGGGTGGCATGGACCAGTTTTTCCTCAATCCAACCTGGGACTCCAGAACTGAATTTTTTTTCAAAAAGGTACCGAAGAATTATGATTGCCTGCTCTTTTTTTCCTTCTTTTTTACCTTCTTCTATACCTTTCTTTCTACCATCATCTATCCCTTTTTGCCAGGAATCCTGGATCAGTTTTTGTTTGTACTCATCCAAACCGTGGAACATGGTTTTGACCTCCAATAAATCTTCCGGCACGGGGGCCAGGTTTGTTTTGTTTTGAAGCCGGAGAGAACTACCGGTCATGATGTGGGAGGAAGCAAGAATTCATCCTGGCCTTCGTCATGGAGTTCACTGGCACTCTCTTCGATGACGATGGGAGGTTTGGTTTCCTCTTCGGCATCGGGTTCGTCGAAGTGCAGACCCAGGCCCTGGGGAGTCACCCGGGCCACAATGCACGGAAAAACCATGTTATACTGGTGTTCCCCCTCCTGGACGGTCACGGCGGCGACCCCGCTTTCGCCCTGCGTGATTCCCTCCAGGGAAGCCTCTGTGTATAAAAAAGCCCCGCTCAGACTGACATCCTTGGTATAACCGATGATGGTCACGCCCCCATCCGTGCGCAAGGTCAGATCCGTGATGAAACGAATCCGCTCGTTGAGACGGGATGGCTCACTCTCGGCAGAAGGTGAACCTGGTTGGGTGTGAACGGATGTGCCCATGTTGGATCCAAAAATTCCTTATCGATGTTGAAACGAACCCTGACAGACAGCCCCGCGACGATTTTCCCACGACTCACCCCGTTGCGCAACAAAAATGCCAGGTCAGGCCAGGATTTTACCGACCATCTCGCCGACATCGCGGGAAAGAGTCGCCTGTTCGGCAATCTGTTGCAACACCTCCCGCATGCGTTCCGAGCGCCCGGGTTCAAAAAATCGCCAACGATTGAATGGCGTCAGCAAACGGGCCGCAATCTGCGAATTGCTCCGGTCCAGGCGCATGATCCACTCTCCGAGAAAACGGTAACCCTGCCCCGAAGGGTGATGGAAACAATAAGGATTGCCATTCGCAAATCCCCCGATCAGGGCACGAACCCGGTTGGGATTGTTTGGGTTGAATACCGGATGGCGCGTCAGGGCCAACACCCGCTCAAATGTCTCAGCCAAAGGTGCCGAAGCCTGCAAAGTCAGCCATTTGTTGGTGACCAGAAAATCATCCCGCCACTGCTGATAGAAATCATCTAGAACTGCCTCGGCCTGCGTGGCTCCAGCCTGAACCAGCACGTTCAGGGCTGCCATCCGGTCGGTCATGTTGTGGCTGGCGTGGTACTGTTGCTCACAAAGCCGGTACCATTCGGGCTGGTCGGCAGCCGCCAGGGTGGCAAGGGCCATGTTTTTCAGGGCGCGCCGACCGGCTGCCAGTGGCGACTCATCGTGATGACCGTTCGCCCCGGTCGTTTCTGCGGCCAAGCCATCCGCCCCGGTCGTTTCTACGACCATGCGTTGATACAGCCGCAATAAATCCGGTGCCAGATGCTCCGCCAGATCCCGCCGCAAAAATTCCCGGACCGCATGCACCACATCCGGATTGGCCTGCTCCATCCGATCCAACACATATTTTTCCCCTGGCAAGGTCAGGGCCAGGGCACGCATGGCGGGATCCAGACCTGGATCGTTCAGGGTGGCCAGAAAAGCCGCTCGCAACGCCCCATCACCGACCAAAGAGGGCCGACTCTCCTGCCGGTATTGACCGATCCAGCGAAACAACCACCGCTCCAGAAGCTCCTGACCGGCATCCCAGCGATTGAAGGGGTCGGTATCCCTGGCCCACAAGAATGCCAGTTCCGCATCGGTGCGGGCCATCTCCAGACGCACAGGAGCCGAAAATCCCCGCAAAATCGACACCACCGGGCGTTGCTCCAGACCCGCTTGACCGACAAAATGAAACGCCTGCCGTGCTTCCCGCAACTCCAGAACCATCTCAAGGGGGGCTGGGGCGGAATGATTGTCTTGCAGGGGCAAATGTTCTCCCGTTGTCCCCAATAAAGCCACACGCACGGGAATATGCAGGGGTTTCTTGTCGGGTTGCCCCGGCGTGGGTGCGGTCTCCTGGCTCAGGGTCAGGGTGGTCATGCCAGTGGTGACTGAATATTCCATGGCCGCACGCACGATAGGGGTGCCGGCCTGCCGGTACCAGAGCCGAAACTGGCTGAAATCCCGCTGTGATGCCTCCTCCATGGCCCGGACAAAATCATCCACCGTCACCGCCTGCCCGTCATGCCGGGCAAAATAAAGATCCATGCCCCGCCGAAAATCCGCCTCCCCCAAAAGGGTGTGGAGCATGCGCACCACCTCGGCCCCTTTATTGTAGATGGTCGTCGTGTAAAAATTATTGATTTCGATATAGGTGTCGGGTTGTACCGGATGGGCGGTCGGGCCGCTGTCCTCGGCAAACTGCACGGTGCGCAACAGACGGACATCCTTGATCCTCTGCACCCCCCGGGAAAGAATATCCGCAGAAAACTCCTGGTCACGAAAAACCGTCAACCCCTCTTTCAAACTCAACTGAAACCAGTCCCGGCAGGTGATGCGGTTGCCGGTCCAGTTGTGAAAATATTCGTGAGCGATAACGCTTTCGATGGCCTGGAAATCCTCATCGGTGGCCGTGGAGGGTTTGGCCAGGACATACTGGGAGTTGAATATGTTCAACCCCTTGTTTTCCATCGCGCCCATATTGAAATCATTGACCGCCACAATCATGTAGACATCCAGGTCATATTCGCGACCAAAACGGATTTCATCCCAGGCCATGGCCTTTTTCAAGGCAGAAAGGGCGTGATCGCAGCGGTCGGCATTTTCGGCTTCGGTGTAGAAGTGCAGGGCAACCCGCCGCCCGGAACGGGTGGTAAACTCCCCGGAAATTTGCGCCAGATCCCCCGCCACCATGGCAAACAGATACGATGGTTTGGGAAAGGGATCCTCCCAGGTGGCATAATGGCGCTCCCCTTCCAGCAGACCCTGGGCAATCCGGTTGCCGTTGGCCAGCAACACCGGATAACCCCGGCAAGGGGCCACCAGGGTCACCGTAAAACGTGCCAATACATCCGGACGGTCCAGATACCAGGTAATCTTGCGAAACCCTTCGGCCTCGCATTGGGTGCAAAACCGGCCATTGGAAAGATACAACCCCTCCAAAGAGGTGTTTCGGGCCGGATGGATACGGTTTTCCACCTCCAGGATGAACCGGTCCGGTACCTGGCGCAGGAGCAGATTGCCAGCGGCATCGATCATCCAGCTCCCCGCCGCCGGTTCCCGTCCATCCAGACGCAAGGCGACCATCTCCAACTCCTGGCCATCCAGAAGCAGATCCGGCGTCGGCGTCGCCACCGGATTGCGGCGGATGGCCAACCTGGCCTGCACCAGAACCGGGTCAACATCCAGATGCACGGTCAGATGAACCTGCTCGACGAGAAATGGCGGCGGGCCATACTCCGTGAGACGGGTCACCCGGGAAGCGGAAGAGGCATGGATCATGAGACAACATCCTGAAAAAGTGTATGAAAAACTGTTTCACCCTCAAAGAAGGACCCGTTCAATACCACCTTGGCGAACCTGTTGGACAAAGGTTTCACGCCACTGAGGACCCAACTGCCGTCTGGCCAGTTCCACGGCCAGAAATTCCACCTGAAGCGGCAGGGAGGCAGTATACCGGGAAAGGCCTTGCAGACAAGAGGGGCAGGTGGTCAACAGCAGGGCTGCCGGTCCTGATTGGCCTGCCGCTGCCCGGTAAGCGAGGTCTTGTGGTACCGATTTGCCATCCGGGATCGGAGCGACGATGGCTTCGGCCAGGGAGCGTTGCAAACTTTCCTGCTTGCCATATCGGGTCTGGGTGGCCACATCGGGTCGATGCACGGCAAAGGTTCCGGCCTCGCCGCAACACCGTTCCGAGGCAAAGCATTTTTCCCCCAACAAACCTTCCACCACCCTGGGTCCAGAGAGCAGACGGGTGGGTGAATGACAGGGATCATGAAACAATAATGGAATTCCTGCCGGTTTTCCGGCGGATGGCACGTTGAGCGACCACCCTTTTTCCAGCAAATATTCATGACAATCCATGAGGCGGCAACCGGGAAAGATCCGGTCAAACTCGTAGGTGTGCAATTGGGTCAGACAGGTGCCGCAGGAGAGCAGGACTTCCTTGATCGACAAATAGTTCAGGGCATTGGCCAGGCGGTGGAACAACACCCGGTTGCCGGTGCTGATCCGCCGGCCCAGAAGCGGATTGCCGGCGGCATTCTGGGGAAATCCGCAGCAGGTATAACGGGGCGGCAACACCACCTGGACACCATGATGAAACAGCAACGCCAGGACAGCCAGGGAAATGTCACTGAACAGACGTTCGCAGCCACAACCCGGAAAATAGAAGACCGCCGGGGAACGCTCATCCATCCGGGCCGGGTTGCGCAGCAGGGGGATGGCTTCCGAATCGTCGATGCCCAACCAATGCCGCAGGGGGTAGCGCGGCAGGCGGTCAGGCAGCGGGGTGCTGAGCAGATGCGTCACCCGGGCTGCGAGATGCGGAGGATTGATCGTGGCCGGGGGCAATTCCCTGGCCCGGGCGGGTTGCAACCGTTGCCATGAACGATATGCCAGACGCTGACTGGCATATCCCCATTTCAAAAAGGTTTGCCGGGTCCAATAAATACTCTTGGCATCGGTCAGGGTCAAAAATTTCAAGGCCAGGGATCCGGCCAGGGAGTTGCGTTTGCGATTCTGGTGCTGGAGTACCTCCCGCATGCGAATGGTCACCCGGCCAAAATCGATATGAACCGGACAGGGCACCCGGCACCGATGACAGATCGTGCAATGATCGGCCAGATCGTTCAGGGCATCGAAGTGGTGGATGGAGATGCCCCGTCTGGTTTGTTCTTCATAGAGAAACGCCTCGATGATCAGGCCGGTGGCCAGGATTTTGTTGCGAGGCGAAAAGAGCAGCAGGGCACGCGGCACATGGGTGGTGCAGACCGGTTTGCATTTGCCGCAGCGCAGGCAGTTGCGCACATCGTCATTCAAGGCTCCCAGGTCACTTTCACGCAGAATCAGGGCTTCCTGCTGCACGAGTCGCAGCGACGGGGTATAGGCCTGCTCCAGACCACCGCCGGCCAGCAGCTTGCCGCGATTGAAATGGCCCTGTGGATCGACCCGGGCCTTGTAGCGGGCGAACGCAGCAATTTTATCCGGATCCATGTATTTGAATTTGGTCAAACCGATGCCATGTTCGCCGGAAATTACCCCTCCCAGCTCCCGGGCGAGAACCATGATGCGATCCACGATCCGGTCGGCCTCACCGAGCATGGCATAATCGTTGGAGTTGACCGGAATGTTGGTATGGACATTACCATCCCCGGCGTGCATGTGCAGGGCCACGAAGAGACGGCTGGAACGGCCCCCTGCATGGATGGCATCCAGTTCCTGGCGCACGGCGCTCCAGAACTCGCCGCTGAATACATGTTTCAGGGGGCGTTCCACCTCCCGGCGGTAGGAAATCGACAGTTCCTTGCGCAACAACAATTGGATCACAAGTTCATGGGAGCGGGGACGATCCGGGGGAAACAGTCTGGCGGGAAGAGCCGGATCATCGGCGGGACGGTCCAGCCCATCCAGGCAGGCCTGCCAACGTTGTCGGACTTCCTCCAGAATATCGATGGCCGCCTTGATCTGGCCGGCGAGGATGGCGTGGCTTTCCGTATTGTTTTCCAGGCGGGTCGGCAGGAGACGCGCCAAGCGGTCCCCTTCCAGAAACAGCACGACGGCCTGGACGATATGCAGCTTGTTCTGGATGGATTGTTCGATGTTGATGCGTTCGATTCCCCGGCTGTATTCTGCCAGGCGTTCCAGGGGGATGACCACGTCTTCGTTGATTTTGAAGGCGTTGGTATGGGCGGCGATGGCGGCCACCCGTGACCGGTCGGCCCAGAATCCTGCCCGATCCTCGGGGCTGCTGGCGATGAAGCCGGCCCCTTCCCGGTCCATGGCCAGTTGCACGATGTGGGCTGCTGCGGCATCGACCTGTTCGGCATCCTCTCCGGCCAGGTCGGCCAGGAGCAGCATTTTGGGGCGGACACCACGCGGGGCCTTGGGGGTGTAGCCAACGGCCCGGACATAGCGTTCGTCAAGGTGTTCCAGACCGGCGCAGACCACGTCGGGATGTCTGTCCAGATAGTTTTTGACTTCGACGATGGCATGGACGGCCACGCCGAGATCGGTGCCATAAAATTCCAGACAGACAGTACGTTTTTGGGCCGGCATGCGGTGCAAGACAAAGGTGGCATCGGTGACGATGCCGTCACACCCTTCTTTCTGGACGCCCGGCAATCCACCCAGATATTTATTGGTGACATCCTTGCCCAGGCCGGGTTTGCGGATTTCCGAGGCTTGGAGGGTCAGGATTTCGGCTTCGCCGGTCTCTGTCGTGCCGTCATCGGCGAGGCGCACCAGGCGGAACCTGGCTTGCGGCTGGTCATGAATCCGGCGCAGGTTGTGATCGAGACGGGTCACCCGCAGCCAGTTGCCATCCGGCATCACCATGCGCCAGGAGAGGAGGTTGTCCAGGGTGGTGCCCCACAACACGGCTTTTTTGCCGCCGGCATTCATGGCAATGTTGCCGCCGATGGTGGAGGCTTGTTGCGATGTGGGATCGACGGCAAACACGTATCCGGCGGCTTCGGCGGCCATGGCCACCTGGCGGGTCACAGCCCCGGCCCCGACCGTCACGGTTGCAACCTTTTCCTGCCGACCCTCCAGATGCACGTGCATCACCGGTCCGATCCGGTCGAGTTTTTCCGTATTGATGACGGCTGTCTTGGCATGCAGGGGAATGCCGGAGCCGGAATATCCGGTACCTCCGCCCCGGGGAATGATGGTCAGGCCAAGTTCGATGCAGCCGCGCACCAGGGGAAGGATTTCCTCTTCCCGGTCCGGCAGCAGCACCACGGCGGGGTATTCCACGCGCCAGTCGGTGGCATCGGTCACATGCGCCACCCGGCCCAGGCCGCTGAAATCAATATTGTCCCGGCGGGTGATGGGGGGACCCAGGCGGTGCAGTGTCTCTTTGCGAAAGCGTTGCAGATCGGCAAAACCATCGGCAAAGGTTTTGACGGCCAGCCAGCTTTGGCGGGCCAGTTGTTCGACGAGGGGATTGCCACCGGCCCTGGCCTCGATTTGCCGCAGGCGGGTTCGCAAGGCTTCCAGCAGATTTTCCAGACGCCTGGGATTGGCTCCCAGATCATCTTGCAGGTAGGGGTTGCGGGAGACGACCCAGAGATCCCCCAGGACCTCAAACAACATGTGTGCCGAACGACCGGTATTTCTTTTGGAGCGGAGCTTGTCGAGATGTTCCCACATTTTTTCGCCCAGGAGACGAATGACCACCTCCCGGTCGGAAAACGAGGTGTAATTGTAGGGAATCTCGCGAATTTTCATCGACACGCCTTTGTTGCGGTCCGGCCCGATCCAGACCGGTCCGACATTTGACATGGAAAAATTTCCAGAATACCCCTGACTGCCAAAAAATTTATATAATGTGGAGAAGAAGGAATTCCATTCCGGCTTGCAGGCATGGTATATCTGACCGTACCCACTTTCATGGTAAACCAAGAGACAGCATGGATCCAGCCATGACCGACCACGACTCCATCTATCACCGCATTTTTTCTCATCCCATCATGATGGTTGACCTTTTGCGGCATTTTTTGCCACTGGAAATTCTGATTGAACTGGATCTGTCCCGGTTGGAGCGCAAAAATGTCAAGTTTCATGCCGAGACCGGAGAACACCGGACCTCGGACATCATCTGGAAAATTCCCACCCGCTCTGGTGCCAATCTCTACATTTTTTTGATCCTGGAGTTTCAATCCAAAGTTGCCTGGTGGATGTCGGTGCGTTTTCAGGTTTATTCCGGCCTCTTGTATCAGCAGTTGATCCAGGAGGAAAAACTGCAAGCCGGTGACCTGTTGCCTCCCATACTGCCTGTCGTCATCCACAATGGTCCGCGCCCCTGGCGTGCCCCGACAAGCACAAATCAGTTGATCGGCCTACCGGAAGATTCGATTTTGTGGAAATATCAGCCCACCATGCAATATATTCTTCTGGACGAGAGGCAATTTTCGGAAGAACAATTAAAAAAATATCACTCCCTGACAGCCATGCTGTTTCGTCTGGAGCAGGTTCCTGATCCAGAAAAAATCACCAAAATCGTTGATGAACTGGTTGCCTGGTTCAAGACTTATCCAGATTTCCAACCCCTGCAAAATTTGTTTGTTGAATTGCTGCGGAGGGAGTTGGCAAGATATCAAGATAAAACAAGGATAGTTCATATGCCGGAAGATTTATTGGAGATAAAAGCTATGTTTCACGGTCTTCAGGAGTACAAACAAAAACTGATTCGGGATTCCAAGCGGGAGGGTATAAAAGAGGGTAAGAAAAAAGGTAAAAAGGAGGGAAAAAAAGAAGGTATTTTAAAAGGTCGCCGCAATGAAGTCAGTATGATTCTTCGTTCTCTGTTACAAAAAAAATTCGGTCCTGAAATTCCTGGTTGGATTGAAGAAAAACTGGTTCACGCCACCTTGGAGGAACTGGAGGGGTGGACTTTACGCACCTTGGATGCCAAAGCCCCGGAGGATCTTTTCATTCACTGATCTGGTTGATTGTTTGCGATTTGGCGGGTCATGAGGTCGAAGAGTATTTCGGTTCCAGAAGCGCAATCAACCCGGCGGGCAGGGTGACTGGTTGCTGACACTGACAATGGCTGCAAACATAGGCTTTCGGGGCATCATCCGGCGGGATGGTGGCCAGATGCAGCGTTTTTGGCAAAGGGGCAGTGGTTGGTTGCCAACGGCGCACCATTCCCGGGAGGGCATGGCGGGCAGCCGCTGTCAGCAGGGCCTGGGTGCGGGGATCTTCCCAGGCTCCCACAATTTCCACGATCACGGCCTGTTCGGGTGCCAGCGCCCAGGCCCGTGACAACTCTGCGCCACCGGCGGGTTGGCGGGCGAGATAGAGCGCCAGGTTGTTGCGGATGCGGGTGCAGCGTTCCTGCCAGGCTTCTCGCCCGGTCAACAGGGCCAGACGGGACAAGCCGACCAGGGCGGCAGCATTGGGCGAGGGGAGGACACCATCATCCAGCTCCATGCGGGATGGCAGGGGCGTGGTGGTTTCCACGGGGGTCATGACCCAGGGCAGATCCGGATGGGTGGCAAAGCGCGCTTCGAGGGTTTCGGCCAGAGATTCGGCGGCTGTCAGCCAGCGTGGGGCGTAATCCGCTTCATAGAGATCCAGGACTCCCTGGAGCAGGTAGGCATGATCTTCCAGGAAGCAGGCTTCGTTCATCACGCCTTGCCGGCGACAGTGGACCAGGTGGCCTTGTTGCCAGGGGACCTGCAACAGGTGTTCGGCCAGGTTGCGGGCCTGTTGGAGGAGGTCTGGATCGGCCAGCAGGGTGCCACCCAGGGCCAGGGCTGACAGGAGCAGGCCATTCCAGGAGGTCAGCACCTTGTCATCCCGGGCGGGGGGCGGGCGTTGGCTCCGGAGTTGGAACAGTCTGTGGCGCAGGGGGGCCAGGGTATGTTCCACGGTATCGAGTTGGGTGATATCCGTGCCGAGGCGCAGGGTAAAGCGACCTTCTGCCAGGCCGCGTGGCTGGGTCAGGTAGTGGGTGATGATGGATTGGGCGTCCTGGGCACCGAGTTCCGCGACCAGCTCTTCCGGGAGCCAAGTGTAGTAATAACCTTCGACCGATTGGTTATTTTCGTTAGCGCTGTCGGCATCCAGGGAGGATATGTAGCCGCCGTCCGGCAGGCGAAAATCCCGCACCATGGCCTGCAAGATACCGCGTGCCACATGGGCATGGCGGGCGTAGCCCCAGGCCTGCCAGGCTTCCAGGTAGAGACGGGCCAGCAGGGCATTGTCATACAGCATGATTTCAAAGTGGGGCACCAGCCATTGGCGGTCCACGGCGTAGCGGTGAAAGGCTCCGCCCAGTTGATCGCGGATGCCACCTGCTGCCATTTGATCCAGGGTTTGCAGCAGTTGTTCCTGCAACTCCTGGTCTTGTTGCTGGACGGCTTGCCGGAGCAGGAACGAGAGGATCACCGGTTGGGGAAATTTGGGTTGGATGCCCAGGCCACCAAAAACGGGGTCCATCCGGTCTTGCCAATACTCCAGGGTCTCTTGTTGCCAGGCACCGGATGGCAGATGGGGGTGGGAATTCGGGCCGAATCGGGGCAGGGGCAGGCTTTGTTCCAGGTGGTGCAGCATGTTTTGTTGTTCCTGCTGCAAGGCGGTCCGGTCGTTGGCCCACCGTTCGGCCAGCCATTCAAGCACCTGGGTAAAACCGGGGCGTCCCGCACGCGGTTCAGGCGGAAAATAGGTCCCGCCGTGGAGGGGTTGCAGGTCCGGGGTCAAGAACATGTTGAGGGGCCAGCCACCCTGTCCGGTCAGGGCCACGAGCCGTTCCATGAAATGGGCATCCACATCCGGGCGTTCTTCGCGGTCCACCTTGATGCTGACATAGGAGCGATTGAGAATTTCTCCCACTTTGGCCTGGGTGAAACTTTCCCGCTCCATGACGTGGCACCAGTGGCAGGCGGCATAGCCGATGGAGACCAGGATCAGTTTTTGTTCTCTGCGGGCTTTTTCGAGGGCTTCATCTCCCCAGGGAAACCAGTCCACCGGATTGTGGGCATGTTGGAGCAGGTAGGGACTGGCGGCGTTGCCCAGGCGATTGGTCATGCAGGGGTCTCGATTGCTGGTACGGGCTGGCAGGAAAAAGGGGCTTTTGTAAACCTGTAACATATTCCCGGTAAAAATCAAGTATTCAATCCATAAAAAATCTTGTCATTCGGGGGAGTTTTTGGCAGGATGAGGGAGGTGGTTTTGTTCGTGCCAACATGGATCGGCTCGTGATACTCCCCATGCTCCCGTCATACACGCCAAAATATTCATTCATTCCCAAAATATTCATCAGCTATTGCACCCGTTCCAATCTTTCCGTGCAACTTGGCGATTTGCTGAAAAAATCCCTGGAAGAAAAAGGGTTTGACACATTTCTGGACCGGTATGACATTCCGGTTGGGGAGAGTTTTGTCGATCAGATCGATGCCGCCATTCACGATTGCCACGGGGCGGTTTTGCTGCTTTCCGGGGAGGCAAAGGGATCTGTCGATGCAAAAGGGTCTGTCTGGGTTGCCGATGAAGCGGCCATCCTGTTGGCCAGAAAGCAACGGCTTGAAAAAATAATCATGGTTCCGGCCTTGATGCCGCCGATCCAATCTGTCGAGGATTTTTTTGGCGAGCGAAGCCGTCTCTGGAAAATGTCTGATCTTCAGGGTCTGTTGGTCGATCCGGAGCGGATGGCGGAAACTGTTGCGGCAATCATTGAAAAGTTGGAGCCACTCAAGAAAATACAGGATTTTTTTGAAAAAAAACTGCCCCTTTCCCCCTTCAAGACCTTGCAAAATGCCCAGGGTGTGCAACGTCTGAAGCCCCAGGCGCGGTTTTTGCCGCTAATCGGTCGGGAAGGGAAGTTGCAGGATTTGTATGGCTGGTTGAATGGGGAAAAACCGATCACGGTGCGGGTCTTGACTGGGGGTGCCGGGCGCGGCAAGACCCGTCTGGCCCTGGAGTTGGGCCAAGTGGTGGAAGAGTCGGGATGGCATACCGGATTTTTGCAGGGTGAGTCTTTGGCGGAATTGGTGCGGCAAAATGAAAACGGGTGGTCCCGGCCAACCCTGGCCGTGATTGATTATGCTGCCCAACATGCCCGGATTATTCAGCAGTGGCTGACCCGTCTGGCTTCATTCCGGATGGAAACACCGGTGACGAAAAAATTGATTCCATTGCGGATTTTGTTGTTGGAGCGGGTAGCCGAGGAGGGGTCTGGCTGGTGGCAAACCTTGTTGGGTTCTGGCAGTTGGGGAGATGAGGATGTGCAGGACTTGTTTGATCCACTCCGACCGATACCATTGGCAATGCTTTCTTCCGCCAAGGGAGATGAAATTTTAATCCGGATGCTGCAACAATCTGGTGTCCAACACCCCACGGCACCGCAACTGCCTCCCGAGGCCCCGGAGTGGCGTGGGGAGCCGCTGTTTGCCATGATGGCCGGGCAGTTGCTGGCAGAGCAGGAGGACCTGCCCAGGACCCGCACGGAGTTGGCGATTCGTCTTGCCCAACGGGAGATGAAGCGGATTGCCGGTTTTGCGCAGGACAAAGGGCAGGGGATTCTTCTCAACCATTTGGCGGCGTTCGTGACCGTGTGTGGTGGTGTGGACAGCGATACTGCTTTCCGGTTAGCGCAAACGGAGAAAGATGCCTTGAATCTGCCCCTGGCAGGGGATCCCTGGACTTTGGCCGACCTGTTGCACCAGGCCTTGCCGGGACCACAAAACGGCGTGGATGGCTTGCGCCCGGACATCATCGGCGAAGCTTTTTTCCTGCTTGCCTTGGGTG